>JASIBM010000462.1 GCA_030045175.1 Streptosporangiaceae bacterium
GCGGATGCGCGCCGAGCTGAGCTTCGACGTCGTGCTGACGGCATACGGCCTGACCGAGGCCGTAGTGGCCACGATGTGCAGGCCCGGTGACGACCCGCAGACCGTGGCGCGCACCTCCGGGCGCGCCACCGCCGGGTTCGAGATCACGATCGCGACGCCTGACGGCCCCGCCCGGGGGGTTCCGGGGGGTCGTCCCCCCGGGCCAGCACAGTCCGGCGAGATCTTGCTGCGCGGGCCCAACGTGATGCTCGGCTACCTCGACGATCCGCAGGCATCCGCCGAGGCGATCGACCCCGACGGCTGGCTGCACACTGGGGACGTCGGCCATCTCGACGAACGCGGCTACCTCACGATCACCGACCGGCTCAAGGACATGTACGTCTGCGGTGGGTTCAACGTGTACCCGGCCGAGGTCGAGCAGGCGCTCGCGCGGCATCCCCGCGTCGCCGAGTCGGCCGTGATCGGCGTGCCGGACGAGAGGCTCGGTGAGGTCGGCAAGGCGTTCGTGGTGCTCAGGCCAGGATCCGGAGCGCAGGACAGCCCGCCGACCGAGGCGGGGCTGATCGGCTTCTGCCGGGAGCGGCTGGCGAACTACAAGGTGCCCCGCCTGGTTGAGTTCCGCACCGACCTGCCGCGCAACCCGGCGGGCAAGCCGCTCAAGCGGCTGCTCAGACAGGAACAGACATGAACGCTGACCAAGCCGACCCCGACCGAGCCGACAACGGCCGCGCCGATGGCGAGGAACCAGTCGTGCGCTACGAAGTGCGCGGCGCTGCCGCACTGATCACGCTGAACCGGCCGCGCTACCGCAACGCGCAGAACTCGGCGATGACTTACGCGCTCGACGCCGCGTTCGAGCGGGCGGTCAACGACGACGACGTCAGGGTCATCGTGCTAGCGGGCGCCGGCGATCACTTCTGCGCAGGCCACGACATCGGCACGCCAGGTCGCGACGCCGGGGTCTCCTTCCAGCGCAAGGCCGTGCTGTGGTGGGACCACGTGGACAAGGCGGGCGCCGACGCCAGGTATGCCAGGGAGATGGAGGTCTACCTGGGCATGTGCAGGCGGTGGCGGGAGATTCCCAAGCCCTCGATCGCGATGGTGCACGGCGCCTGCATAGCGGGCGGGCTGATGCTCGCCTGGGTGTGCGACCTCATCGTCGCGTCCGACGATGCGTTCTTCGCTGATCCCGTGGTCCGGATGGGCATCCCGGGCGTGGAGTACTTCGCTCATCCGTGGGTGCTCGGGCCCAGGTTCGCCAAGGAGGCGCTGTTTACCGGCGGCAGGTTCAGCGCCCAGCGGGCATACGAGCTTGGCATGGTCAACCGGGTGGTGCCACGGGCCGAGCTGGCACAGACGGCATTCGCCCTGGCTGATCAGATCGCGAAGATGCCTCCGTTCGGCTTGTCACTGGTCAAGCGCGCCGTGAACCAGTGCGAGGACCTGATGGGCATGCGACCCGGCATGGACTCGGTCTTCGGCCTGCACCACGTGGCCCACGCGCACAACGCAGAGACCTCGGCCGACTCCCTGGCTGGGATGGACGCGCGGTCGATGAAGTCGGCCGCGGAGCAGTGATGCCCGGCCGCCCTGCCAGGGAATCGGGAGGGCGGCCGGGCGACGCATGCGCCTCGCGGGCGATGCGATCGGTCAGGTCACGGGTAGTCGATCGGGCTGCCGAGGCCGGTTACCAGGTCGTAGCCGGTCCCAGCGGTGCAGTCGGTGCCGCAGGACCCGTTGGTCCCGCTGGTGATGTCCCGCAGGTTCGTGGAGTAGCCGCTGGAGTAGATGTTGGCGTGGCCCTGCAGCGCCGTGTCGCCCGCAGCCGCGCCTGCTGCCAGGATCCCGGCCCAGTTCGGCGCGCCGACGCTGGTCCCGCCGACGGTGAACCAGCCGGACTGGCCGTCGTAAGCGGTGCTGTCGTAGATCGAGACCCCGGTGCTCGGGTTCGCGTCGAACGACACGTCGGGGATGCCCCGCTTGCCGCCGGTGAGCGCCGAGATGGTGGACGTCGAGTACACCGGGCCGGTGTAACTGCTCTGATAGCTAGGTAGCGTCTCGTAGGTCGAGATGCCGCCGCCGGAGTCAGACCAGGCCGTCTCGCTGGTGAAGCCGGAGCACGAGGTCCCGCTGCATCCGTTCAGCGTCGTGCCACCGACGGCGATGATGTCAGGGGACGCGGCCGGGTACAGGGACTCGTGGCCGCCGTCGCCAGCGGAGGCGGTGTAGAGGGTGCCGGAGTGGGTGAAGTAGGTGGAGTCGTCCGAGGTCTCGCCGCTGAACTCACTGCCAGCCCAGCTCATCGAGACTTCCGTGGCGCCCAGGTTGTTCGCGGCAGTCACCGCGCCGAAGAGGTTGGCGTCGCTGTTGCTCTTCGCCTCGACCAGCACGATCTTGGCACCAGGCGCTTCCGCGTGCGCCCACTCGATGTCGAGCGATTCTTCCACCGCCCAGTCGGAGTTGTTGCTTGGCGTGCCTTCCGGCTCGTCTACCTCGAAGCACGACCCGGACTGGCTGAGCGAGGTGCAGGTGGACAGCGTCGCGTAGCCGTACTCGGAGTTGAAGGTGTTCAGGTCGGACAGCGCGTTCGGGTCGTTGTACGCGTCCACGATCGCGATGATCTGGCCAGCGCCGGCCCCGGAGGTCGGCGAGAGCCCGGACAGGTTGTAGACGGATGCGATCGCGCTCGGCGGCAGGCCGGTCGGCGTCGGGCTGGTGACCTGGGGAATCCCGTCGGCCAGGCGGCCGAACTTCTTGATGAGGATGGGTGGCGTGGCGAATCTCGTGGCATGGTGGTGACGATGATGAGTGAGCGTCGCCGCCGTCGCGCCGCCAGCACCGGCGAGCGCGGTTGCGGCCGCCAGTGCCCCTCCTGTGCCTATTAAAGCTAGTCGCCTAGTCCAAGTCATGGCATGTCCTCCTATATCCCCACCCTCGAACGATCCCGGTGACCGATCGCTAGAGCATGCTCTTGGACCACGGCGAAGGCGGCAATGCCCGCGCTGTTCTGACTTTGCTCGCCAACTAGCCTTACTGCCCTTACCTCGCAGATAGCTGGCTAACCCACCTGATCATGCCGGATCGCCACAAGATGCGCGCAGCTGTGCTGCGGATAGCTGTGCTGCGGCTAGCTGTGCTGCGGGTCGCGCCTTTGTCACATCCAGTCAGCGTGATTAGGCCAGCCGAGCAGAGTCTCGACGACTTCGGGCGGACCCTCGGACTTTACGGAAGTGGCGTACCGCCCGCGGTAGAAAAGCAGCGGCCGTTGCGCGCCGCATTCTCCGAGCTCGCGGACCCGCCCGGTCACGATGTGGTGATCACCGCCCTCGTGCACGGCCTCGACCTCGCAACCCGCCCAGGTCAGCACGCCGTCGAGCACCGGTGACCCGGCTCCGTCCGGCGACCAGGCGACGCCGTCGAACTTGCCTGGCCCGGTCCGGCCGAACCTGCGCGCAAGCTCGCGCTGATGCTCGGCGAGCACGTTCACGGCGAAGAGCCCCGCCCGCGCGATCCGGGGCCAGGTCATCGACGTGCGCGCCGGGCAGAACACCACCAGCGGCGGGTCAAGCGACAGCGCCGCGAACGCCTGGCAGGAAAATCCGACTGGCTCGCCATCGTCGATCGTGGTGATGACGGTTATCCCGGTGCAGAAATGCCCGAGCACCTGGCGGAACTTCTGCGGGTCCGGCCCGTTGCTCACCGGCCTGACGATGGGTTCCACGCCACACAAAGCGCCGGGGCCGGCTCGTTCATTCCCCCGGCCCGCGTTCCGCCGGGCTCATCGCGCGTGTTAACTATGCCGAGAACGAGTGACCCCACAAGCTGACAGCGGTCGTCTGCCTGGCGATCCAGGTCTGGTCGTCGACGAGCAAGCCGCCGGTGCCGTACTCGATGTCGAACCCGCCAGGCGTCCTGATATAGCAGGAGACCACCTGGTCATTGGCGTGCCTGCCGAGCGTGGCCCCGAGCCTGCCGCCGCGCCTGGAGACCCGGTCCATCGCCCGGCCCACGTCGTCGAGCGTATCGACCTCGATCATCAGGTGGATGATCCCGGCCTGGCTGGTCATCGGCGCGAGCCCGAGCGAGTGATGCCTGGGGTTGAGGCCAAGGAACCGCATCATCGCCGGCGGGCCGCCCGCCGGGCGCCCGGCCAGCTCGGGCGGTAGCGCCATCGAGTCCCTGAGCCTGAACCCAAGCAGGTCGACGTAGAACGCCAGCGCGGCCTGGTCATCGGCCGCCGGGATCACGACGTGGCCCATGCCGAGATCCCCGGTCACGAACCTGGTGCCGTACGCCCCGAACGCTGGCCGGTTGTCGAGCGACGCCCCGGCGAAGACCTCCATCCGGTGGCCCGACGGGTCGTCGAACAGCAGCAGCGCGGCGACCCGCCGCTGGGCGAGCTCGGCCGGCGTGCCTTCCTTGACTGGGACGCCAGCCCGGTCAAGCGACTCGCCGATCGCCGCCAGGTCGGCCTGCGTCGCCACCTCCCAGCCGGTGGCCGACAGCCTGTCGGCCTCGCCAGGGACGACGACGAGCCGCGCTGGGAAGTCGTCCATCCGCAGGTACACCGCCCCAGGCTCGGGCCCGCGGCCCTCCGTCATGCCGAGCTGCCTGGTGCCGAACTCCCGCCACGCGTCCGCGTCGGTGGACTCGATCCGCAGGTACCCCAGCGACCTGATCAGGCTCGCCGCGCCGCCCGCACGCCTGCGGGGCGCCTGCCGCTGCGGGTCGCTCATCTTGTGCCCTCCTCGAGGAACGCGAGCACTAGCGCGTTGAATTCGTCGAACTTCTCGAGCTGGGCCCAGTGCCCGCAGCCCCCGAAGACATGCAGCTGGGCCTTGCGGATCTGCTTGAGCGCGACCAGGGCGCCGTCAAGCGGGTTGACCCGGTCCTCCCGGCCCCAGATCAGCAGCACCTGGTTGCGCAGCCGGTGCACGTCACGCCAGAGCATCCCGTCCTGCGCGGTCGCCGGATCATAGAACGACATGCCGAGCGAGGCCATCGCGGCGATCCGGTCAGGCCGGCTCGCGACCGCGTACCGCTCATCGACCAGCTCGTCGGTGATCAGGTCCTGCCTGAACACCAGCGTGCGCAAGAACGCGGCGAGCTTCTCCTTGCTCGGCCCCGGCGGCGCGGCGAACTCAGCCAGCCGCCTGACCCCCTCGGTCGGGTCGGCCGCCAGCACGTTGAGGCTGAGCCCGCCCGGCCCCATCAGCACGAGCTTGCCAGCCCGGTCCGGATAGTCGAGCGCGAACCTGACCGCGGTGCCGCCGCCGAGTGAGTTGCCGACCAGGTGCACCCGGCCGAGCGACAGGTGGTCGAGCAGGCTGGCCAGCGCGCGGGCCGCGTGACTGAAGTAATTGTCAGAAAAAGGCTCGGCGGCGGACTCGCCGAAACCTGGCTGATCTGGCATCAGCGTGCGGAACCTGGCTGCGAACACAGGAAAGTTCTTGCCGAAGTTAGACCAAGCCGACGCCCCGGGCCCGCCTCCATGCAACAGCACCACAGGCAACCGGTCACTCGCGGCGGCGCGCCCGCAGTCGTGCCCAGAATCGTGGTAGTACAGCCGCATCATCGCCGTGTCGGCAAACTGGCCCTCGCTCATAGCATTGCGTCGGCGGCGGGTGGCAGGCCGAGCTCGCCCCGGCCGAACAGCGCGAGCGCCCGCTCCAGGTCGTTGATCGCGTGCGCCCGGCCCGCGTGCGCATCCCGCCAGAAGCGCTGGATCGGCGTGCCGACGCGCAGCGCCCGGCCGCCGGAGTTCTCGAACAGCAGGTCCACCGCGCCGACAGCCCGCCGGGTGCCGAGCACCTGGTCTCGCCTGATCCGCAGCCGCAACGGCATCGGAATCGGCTCCCCGGCCCTGGCGTGCGCCATCAACTCGGTCATGTCGTGGCTGATCGCGAGCCAGGCCGCGTCGATCTCGGCGGCGGCGTCGGCGACCCTGACCTGCGCGAACGGATCTTCGGCGACCTTGGCACCGTAGGCGGTGCTGACCCGGCCCCGCTGGTAGGCCAGGTGCGCATCATAGGCACCGGTCGCCATCCCGATGATCGGCGTGGTGATAGCGCAGGAGAAGACCGACCCGAACGGTATCCGGTACAGCGGCGCCGTGTTCACCTCCTGTCCAGGGCAGGCGCACCGGGTCACGTCAGCGAAGCTGAGCGATCGATGCTCGGGCACGAACGCCCCATCAACCACGATGTCGTTGCTGCCCGTGCCGCGCAGGCCGACGGTGTCCCAGACGTCGTCGATCACGTAGTCGCTGGCCGGGAGCAGGAAGGTGCGAAAGTCCACCGGGTTGCCGTCGTCATCGGTTGCCAGCCCGCCGAGCAGCACCCAGCTCGCGTGGCGGCAGCCGGATGAGAAGCTCCACCGCCCGCTCAGCTGGTACCCGCCGCCCGCGACCTGCGCACGGCCGGTCGGCGCGTAGGACGAGGACATCCGCGTGCTCGCGTCGGCGCCCCAGACGTCGTGCTGAGCGGCCGGCGGGAACAGCGCGAGTTGCCAGGCGTGCACGCCGACGACGGAGGCGACCCAGCCCGTCGACCCGCACGCGCCCGCGATCATCCGCACCGCCGTGTAGAAGGTCACAGGATCGGCCTCGAAGCCGCCGTAACCGGCCGGCTGCAGCAGCCGGAAGAAGCCGGCCTCCTCGAGCGCCTTGACCGACTCGGCAGGCACGTCCCTGGCGTCCTCGGCCTCCTGCGCCCGCTCGCGCAAGACGGGCAGCAACTCGCCGACCGCGGCAATGACGGGCGACCCGAGGTTATCCACCAGCAGCTCCCTCCCACGCCTGGCCCCTAGACTAGAACATGTTCTAGTCTAGGGCTATCACCTAGGGAGGTCCCATGGGCGACCCGCACGGGGTCAGGGACATTGCCGCAGGACCAGCCCCGACCAGGTACGCCCGCGGGTGGCATTGCCTCGGCCTGGCCGAGCGATTCCGTGACAACGCACCGCACGCGGTGCAGGCGTTCGGCACCAAGCTGGTCGTGTTCGCCGACTCGGCCGGCGACCTGCACGTGCTCGACGCGTACTGCAGGCACATGGGCGGTGACCTCACCCGGGGCACGATCAAGGGCGACCAGGTGGCCTGCCCGTTCCACGACTGGCGCTGGGGCGGGGACGGGCGCTGCGCCCGGGTCCCCTACGCCAGGCGCGTGCCGCCTGCCGCCAGGACCAGGTCCTGGCTGACCATGGAGCAGAACAAGCAGCTCTTCGTGTGGCACGACCCCGAGGGCAACGGACCGCCCGAGCACGTCACGATCCCGCGGATCGACGGAGCGTTCTCGCCGGAATGGTCCAACTGGACCTGGGACTCGATCCTGGTCGAGAACTCGCACTGCCGCGAGGTGCTCGACAACGTCGTCGACATGGCGCACTTCTTCTACATTCACTTCGCGTTCCCCACGTACTTCAAGAACGTCTTCGAGGGCCACATCGCGGCGCAGTACCTGAAGACGAGATCCAGGCCGGACGTCGACGGAGAATCGAACTACACGGCGGGCGGAGAGACCTCGCTGCGGTCGGAAGCGGCCTACTACGGGCCCTCGTACATGATCGACTACCTCTGGCACGACTATCACGGCATGACCATGGAGACCGTGCTGATCAACTGCCACTACCCGGTGACGCCAGACTCGTTCCTGCTGCAGTGGGGCGCGATCGTCAAGAAGCCGCCGGGCGTCAGCGAAGAGCAGGGCAACAAGATCGCGGCGAAGTTCGCGAACTTCATCGGGCTTGGGTTCGGCCAGGACGTGGAGATCTGGACGCACAAGACCAAGATCGACAACCCGCTGCTCTGCGCCGAAGACGGCCCGGTCTACCAATTGCGGCGCTGGTACCAGCAGTTCTACACCGATGTGGCCGGCATCTCGGCGGAGATGGTCGCGAGATACGAGTACGAGATCGACACCACCCGGGCAGTCCAGGCCTGGGAGGCCGAGGTGGCGGCCAATCTGGCCGCTAGGGCCGGGCAGGCGAGCTGATCATGGACGGCCAGGCGCAACGTGGGGCCCTTACTGTGCCTATAGCAACAGCAAGGGCCCCACGTTGCGCCCGTGAGACCGCCGACGACCGATCGTGGCCGTACACCGATGTGGATTGCAAGCAATGCGCGGCCGTTGTGGGCGTGGTCAAGTTCAGCGCACAGCATACGAGCGTGCAGTGGACCAGTGAGGCCGTGCTCATCTGCTCTGAGTTCCGCGCGCGAGTGCTGGCAGGCATGCCGTCCGCGCTGATCGCCACCTGCATCAGCTTGCGCGCCAGCATCGACGCAGCCGTAGCTGACGGCCGCGTGCGGGTCCAGCCCCCGTGAGCTCGGGCCGACCCTGCTATCAGGTGCCGGTCGCCAAGGTGATCGCCGAGACCACCGACGCCTGCTCGCTGGTGCTCGACGTGCCGCCCGAGCTGGCGGAGAGCTTCGCTTACCGGCCGGGGCAGTTCCTCACGATCCGGGTGCCACTGCCCGATGGCGGCTCGGTCGCCAGGTGCTACTCCCTGTCGAGCTCGCCGCACGCTGGCGATCTTCCGACCGTGACGATCAAGCGAATGCCGCACGGTCATGCGTCAAACTGGATCGCCGACAACGTCGTGCCTGGCAGCGTGCTCGACATCTTGCCGCCCGCAGGCACCTTCACCCCGAGGTCGCTCGACGGCGACTTCTTGCTGTTCGCGGGCGGCAGCGGGATTACCCCGGTGGCGTCGATACTCAAGTCCGCGCTGGTGGCCGGGCACGGCCAGATAGTGCTGATCTACGCCAACGCCAGCGAGGAGTCGGTCATCTTCGCCGCCGAGCTGCGCGAGCTGCAGGCGACCGCGCCGGGCAGGCTGGTCGTGCTGCACTGGCTCGACGTGCTGCAAGGCGCCCCTACCGTGGCCGCGCTGCGCGAGCTCGCCAGGCCCTACGCCCGCTTCGAGGCGTACCTGTGCGGGCCTGACCCGTTCCTTCTCGTGGTGAAGGACGCGCTCCGGTCGCTCGGCGTCGCACCCGGCCAAGTGCGCACCGAGCGCTTCTTGTCGCTGGCGGAGAACCCTTTCGAGGCGACCGAGCCCGCCGGCGGCCTCGCAGCGACGCTGCGCGTCGAGCTCGACGGCGAGCGGCACGAGCTGGACTGGCCCGGCGGGCGAAGGATGCTCGACGTCATGATCGACGCCGGCCTGGACGCGCCGTTCTCCTGCCGCGAGGGAGTATGCGGCGCGTGCGCATGCCGCCTGGTCGGCGGGCAGGTCGAGATGGCGCACAACGAGGTGCTCGAGGACACCGACCTCGCCGACGGCTACGTACTCGCCTGCCAGTCGCTCGCCCTGACCACCGACGTCCAGGTCAGCTACGACTAACTTCGAAGGCCCTGCTAGCCCGTCGTGAAGAACGGGTAAACGTCGGTCACACGGACAGGAGGCGACCGCGCGCACGCT
>JASIBM010000463.1 GCA_030045175.1 Streptosporangiaceae bacterium
GGCGTTCATCATGATCGGCTCGACGATCATCCCGGCCACCTTGCCCCGGTGCTCGCCGAGTAGCCCGGCCACCCCGGCCAGGTCGTTGAAGCTCACGATCAGCGTCAGGTCGGTGATCGCCTTCGGGATGCCGCTGCTGGATGGCACCTGCAGCGGCCGGCTGGCCGGCCCGATCTCGTCGTTCTCCGGGCAGACCGACACCTGGACCGAGTCGTGGTGCCCGTGGTAGCAGCCCTCGACCTTGATGATCAGGTCACGGCCGGTGATCGACCGCATCAGGTGCACCGCATCCATGGTGGCTTCGGTGCCCGAGTTGGCGAACCGCCACTGCGGCAGGCCGAACCGGCGGGACAGCTCGGCCGCAGCCGCCAGCGCGGTCTCGGTCGGCTGGGCGAAGTGGGTGCCGTGTTCTACCTGGGCGCGAACCGCGGCGACGATGGCCGGATGGGCGTGCCCGGCTAGCGAGACGCCATAGCCGCCGTGCAGGTCGACGTACTCGTTGCCGTCGACGTCGTAGAGCTTCGAGCCCTGGCCGCGGCTGAGCCAGACCGGCTGCGGCCTGGATATCTGCCAGCTCGACACCACTCCGCCGGCCAGCGCGCCGGTGGCAACGCCTGCCAGCCGCGCTGATTCCGGCTGCCGGCGGATGAAGATCTCCTCCTGCGCGGCGATGATCTCATCGACCGACGGGCGCGCCCCGGCCGTCTTAACGGCACTGGTCGTGGCGGCACTGGTCGTGGCGGCACTGCTGGCGGGGCCTGCGGTACTGGGGGTCAGATCGGATGCACTGGCCTGAGTCGTGGCCATCTCTATCGCGCTCCCAACGCGGTTGACTGAATGTTCAGTCTATGGCTCGCGGTCCGACGGTGGCAAGAGTCGAGCGTTGATCCGGTGTTCAGCACCGGTTCACCAGACTGAGCCAGACCGGCCCGTGGTTTTTGTGGCAGACCATTGGCGCCGGCAACCTGTTTGCGGCCAGAGAATGACATCACAGCGCGTTTCATGTGAAATACGTGCGCAACGGGCACGCACCGCTGCTGCTCAGGCCCGCCACGACGAAGCTGCGCCGGGGCAGGAGATCCGGCTGGCCAGAAGGGCAGTCGGAGATGGCCGATATGGCATAGAGCTTTTATGGGGATTAGGCCATTGTTAACGATTCAGACGACATTTCTTCACCGATCACTCTTAGCCTCGCGCTCCATGACGTCATCACGCATGACCCCTGAACAAGCACGTCGCATGAGCGTGGCGGAACAGCATGAGTGGTTCCGCCGGGCTACCTCGCGCCGCTCCCTCCTCCGGGGCGGTGCCATCGGCGCGGGCGCCGCAGTCGCCGCACCAATGCTTCTATCTGGCACGGCGGACGCGAGCACCAAGCGGTCCAAGGTCGTCAAGGCCACTCCGCACCTGGTGACACGGGCCGACGGCCCCGGCGGCGCCTCGATAGCGCCGTTCGGCCGGCACATCGCCTACGGCGCCGACCCGACAACCCAGATGGCCGTCAGCTGGCAGGTCAAAGCGGCCGTTACCAACCCGTTCATCCGGGTCGGGCCATCGCCCTACGACCTCAGCGGTCCCATTGCTGCCGAAGTACGCACGGTCACCACGCCGGCCAGCATCTGGAACACCTCGACCGCCGAGCCGGACGACTCGATACCGCCGTCCCTGGCATCCGCCACGATCGAGCAGTACTACCTGCACGCCACCCTCACCGGCCTGCGGCCCGGCGAGACCTACTACTACAGCGTGGGCCACCAGGGCTTCGACTTCTCCGGTAGCGTCGCGACGCTCGGCTCGTTCACGACCGCGCCGCGAGGCCGCGTCCCGTTCCGGTTCACCGCATTCGGCGACATGGGCTGGTCGTACGACTCGGTCGGCACTACCACGCAGGTCCGGACCCAGAACCCGGCCTTCCACCTGCACGCCGGTGACATCTCCTACGCGGAGAACGGCGGCGACGGGCTGCTCACCGACCAGTACGACCCGAGGGTCTGGGACTCCTGGTTCAACTTGGTCGAGCCCGCGGCCGGCAGCCTGCCGTGGCAGATCGCGGTGGGCAACCACGAGATGGAGGTCTGGTACACGCCGGACACCTACGGCGCCCAGTACGCCAGGTTCGACTTCCCCGGCGAGGTCACCAGCTCCACGCCACCGACCTACTACTCATTCACTTACGGAAACGTGGGCATCATCAGCCTCGACGCCAATGACGTCTCCTTCGAGATCCCTGCCAACCTCGGCTACTCAGGCGGCGCCCAGGTCGCGTGGCTGAACAGCACGCTCGCGTCGCTGCGGGCGAACCCCGCGATCGACTTCATCGTCGTCTACTTCCACCACTGCGCGTACAGCACCTGCTCGACCCACGGCTGTGACGGCGGCGTCGAGGAGTACTTCACGCCGCTGTTCGACCAGTACACGGTCGACCTGGTGATCAACGGGCACAACCACATCTACGAGCGCACCGACCCCATCGTCGGCGGGTCTTCCACCCAGCAGGCGCCAATCGGGACTGTGCTGAATAACGGCGGGTCCTCGCCGGCCGGCACGACCTACATCACCGCCGGCGGCGGCGGCAAGAGCCTGTACAGCTTCGACGGCAACTCCGCTAACCCGGGCCTGGTGCCCGACAGCTACCTGGGCAACGTCAACAATGACAGCGCCGTCCCGACCTACATCAACTCCACGCCGGCCGGCGGCATCACCAACGAGACCGTCAACTGGTCGCGCGTCCGCTACACCGGCTACTGCCTGCTCGTTATCGACAGCGTGCCAGGCTTTGGCCCGGGTAACTCGGCGCTCCAGATCACCGGGCTGGCCGAGGACGGGACCGTGCTCGATTACCTGGAGATCGTCAGGTAAGCGATCACCAGGTAAGCCGTCGTGGCGTTGGCCGCACAGCGCAGCCACGCACAGCGGCCGGACGGGCGGGGCACCATGCTGGCTGCCCCGCCCGTCGATTGCGCTGACGAACGTGCGAAAGCTACCCGGGTGTCGCGCCTGTCGCCATAATGGTCAGCAGTTCCCGTCCGTCACCGGCGTGCTGATGGGCTGACCCACCGCGCGGGGAGGAAAGCATCAATGTCAGGCATAATCCGGTTTTGCCCTGCGTGGGGGTCAGATGCCCACCGCTTACGTGCGCGTTCGCGGCGCAGCGTCGCCCGGCCAGACGCTGGCGATCACCGACGAGCTGGTGCTCGGCCGCGAGATGTTCAGGGAATACGAGATTACCGACGCCAAGGTGTCGCGTCGGCACGCGCGCCTCATCGTCACGCCGGAAGGCCGCGTCTGGATCGAGGATCTTGGCTCGACCAACGGCACGTTCCTGAACGGCCAGCGCATCAACCGCGCCCAGGTCAACCTTGGCGATCAGGTCCGGCTGGGGACGACGACCCTGGAGCTGGTCGCCGCGTCGGAGCCGGCGTCGCTGGCGGACCGCGATAGGCCCACCAGGATCCGCGCAGTGGACCCGGCGCTGCACCAGGAGACCATCGCGCGGCCCGCCCCCCAGGTCGGCGAGACCCGGCCGAGGGAACTGGTCTCCGTGGGCGCCCCG
>JASIBM010000464.1 GCA_030045175.1 Streptosporangiaceae bacterium
TGATCGCGACGGTGGTGTAGGAGACAGTGAAGCTACCGCCCATCGCGTCGATCGCGGCTCCGACCTTCTCTGCTACCTCAGCGAGCTTGTCCGGCGGGAGCTGGGTGAGGCCGCCGAAGGTGGGGAGTTGGTCCAGCCACTCGTCTCGGGTGTAGGCGCGCTCCCAGCCGAGCTGCCATTGCTCCGGTTCGCTGAACCCGCCCGCCTCGCGGATCCCGTCGACGATCCTGGCGAACAGCGGCTGGTACACCTCTAGGCCAGACCTGGTCAGCTGGCTGGGGTTGAACGGGGAGTCCGGCGCCACCTGCCGGTAGGCCCTGGCGAGGGCTTCGGCCACTTCGGGCGGGGTCTGGAACACGTGGTGGAAGGGCGCGAGCTGGCCGCCTGGCCGCAGTACCCGCGCCGCCTTGGCCGCCCCGGCGACCGGGTCCACCCAGTGCCAGGCGGTGCCCGCGATGACCGCGTCGAAGTCCCGGCCGGCCGGGTCCCATGCCTCAAACGTCGCCACCTCGACCGCGACCCCGCTGCGGCGTGCGAAATCGGCCATCCGAGGGTCCGGCTCGATGCCGAGCACCGTGCAGCCGACCGCCTGAAACTGCCGGGCTTCGATGCCGGTGCCGCAGCCCACGTCGAGGAAGTCGGGGCCTGGGCTGGCGGCCGCGATCCGGTCCACCAGAGCGCCGGGATAGGGCGGCCGGGTGCGGTCGTAGCGTCCGGCGTCATGGCCGAACGACTCGGCTATCTGCCGGTGCCGATGCGGCCCGGTTTCACGCGGGCGTGGTTGCTCTAGCGGCGAGGCGTGCACGCGGTCACCATACCGGCCATCGCTTGGCCGCTGCCACATTTGCGTGCCAGGCCTCATGGGTGGCGGCGATCGGGGAGCCGATGAAGCGCGCTGCGGCAAGCTCGTAGTCGTGAGCCCGGTCGGGGGTGAGAGCGGCTCGCCTGCGCCACGGCGAGCTAGCTAGGCAACGTCGCCACGAGAACGCCGCTGGCCGCGCGCACCCGGAAGCCCCGGAAGCACCCGGCTGAGCGTCAGGTCAAGCAGGGGAGGCAGCCGCGTCCTTGAAGGCCATTTCCCTCGCCGCCTCCAGGTAAGCAAGCGCACCACTAGAGCCTGGGTCATAGGTCATCACGGACTGGCCGTAGCTGGGCGCCTCGGATACGCGCACGCTTCGCGGGATCACCGAGTCAAGCACTAGCTCGCCGAAGTGGCTGCGCACCTCCTCAGCGACTTGTGAGGCCAGCTTGGTCCTGCTGTCGAACATGGTCAGCAAGATCGTGCTCACCATCAGGGTGGGATTGAGATGGCTCTTGACCAGATCCACCGTGCGGAGCAGTTGCTCTAGACCCTCAAGCGCGTAGTACTCGCACTGGATCGGTATCAGCACCTCGGGGGCGGCAACGAGAGCGTTCACCGTCAGCAACCCCAGCGACGGCGGGCAATCGATGAAGATGTAATCGAAACTCGACGAGTCATACTCCGTGACCGCGCGCGCCAGCCTCGACTCACGCGCCACCAGTGGGACGAGCTCGATCTCCGCGCCCGCCAGATCGATCGTCGCGGGGGCGCAGTGAAGCTGCGAATATCCCTCGACCTTGCGCACGATGTCGGCTAGCGGCACGCCGTCCACGAGCACGTTGTAAATCGAGGAAACCCCCGACCTGTGCTCCACGTCGAGCGCCGTCGACGCGTTGCCCTGCGGGTCAAGATCCACGACGAGCACGCGCGAGCCGTGCATCGCCAAGCTCGCGGCCAGGTTCACCGCGGTTGTCGTCTTGCCCACGCCGCCTTTCTGATTCGCGATCGTGAGGATTCGGCAGGATCGCGGGCGTGGCCACGGCTCACCGCCCGCTCGCGCGATCATCGCGGCCTGGGCCGCACGCGCAATCGGCGTGTCCGCCGACGCATCCGGCACGAGTGGAATGGCCACCTTGTCCTCACTCTCACGAACGCGTGCGCCCGGCGCACCTGAGTATGTACTCGTGATCATAGGGCCGACGGACCTCTGGGGTGTCCGCCCGCTTCGAACGCCCGCCCGCTGCGGCGCGATGGCACCGGATCCTCCAGCCGACTCATAGCCTTCGCCATCCGACGGCCCGTCGTCCGCCCCGATCGCGCCCGCAGTCGTCCCCAGCAAGCCCGGTGACCGCCCAGGAAACCCACCCAGCTTTCCTCGACCTGAGCCAGAGGAGACCTGAACGCGCCGAGTCGGGCGGTCGCCATGTTCCCTTGCCGCCCGGCCCCACGTTTCACGTGAAACGCCACGACGCTCTCGATTCGCCGGCCAGCCGACCCCCGGGTGAGGGCTCGCGGTCATGCCAGCGGGCTGGCCCATGGCGCGTTTGCACCCCACCGTGATCTGCGTCGGCTTCGTGATCCATGACGCCACGCCACGTTCGTCCACGGTCGTCGGCCAGCCCAGGCCACCCGCAACGCTGATCGGTCCTCGCATGGCGTCTCCCCGCTCGCCACCGGAAAGGCCGCCATCCCTGAGTCCCCACGTGCCGGCGATCGCTCGCCCGGCGCCCGCATCGAGACGCTCGTCGCGGCGGCCTGGACGGCCCAGAGGTGAATGCCGACCGCGCGACGGATGGCGACGATCAGCCTCAGCGACCAGATCTAGGACCAGCCTATGGCTACCAGCCGGTGCCCTGCAGCGCCGACGCTCGGCTTGCCGGCCGGACTCGGCACATGTGCACCGGGTCGGCTCAGCCGGCGCGCGCTCTCACTTGTTGAGGCTGGAGCCGCCATGGCGTCGTCTCGCAGCTCGCGACGTGCCCACGCGAAAGCGGACGACCGTCGCCGCGCCGCCTTCGAGGCCCACCGCTTCGCCTCCTACCTCCACCACCTTGGCCTCGGTCGCGCCAAGACGATCAAGCACTGGCCTGGCCCCGATGAGCTCCTGCTCCGCTGACTGGCCCTTCATGGCGAGCACCACGCCGCCGGGCCTGGCCAGCCCGGCGGCGAGTACCGCGAGCCGCCGTAGCTCGGCGACCGCACGCGCGGTCACGATGTCGGCCTCGATCTGACCGGCGTATTCCTCCGCGCGCCCTCGCCTCACCTCGACGTTGCCAAGCCCAAGGCTGCTCACGCACTCAAGCAGGAAGCTGGTCCTGCGCGCCATGGGTTCCACCAGAATCACCTGCGCCTGCGGGCGCATCATCGCCAGCACAAGACCGGGCAGGCCCGCACCCGAGCCTAGATCGGCCAGCCTGCACGACTGCGGCACCAGCTCTGCCACTACGGCGCAGTTCAGCAGATGCCTGGGCCAGATCCGCTCGGTCTCAGCGGGGCCGATGAGCCCGCGCTCGACGCCGGGCCCGACGAGCAAGTCGGCATACGCCAGCGCGACCGGGAGCGCGGCGCCGAACACCCGCCGCCCTGCCTCCGGCGGCTCTGGCGCGAGCGCGAGGCCTCGCTCAGGCGCGCCTGCCTCACCGGCGTCGATCTCACCCGACAGGGAGCACGACCACCCTGCGGTTCGGATCGACTCCCTCGGACTCGCTCCGAAGACCGGCCGCCGCGATCGCGTCATGGACGATCTTCCGCTCGAAAGCATTCATGGCGGCGAGCGCCCTTGCCTCGCCGGTTCGCTTGACCTCCTCGGCAACGCTGGCACCGAGCTCGGCGAGTTCCGCCCTCCGCTGCGCGCGGTACCCGCCGATGTCCAGCATCAACCGGGTCCGCCCGCCCGTCTGCCGGTGCACGGCTAGCCTGGTCAGCTCCTGAAGCGCGTCGAGCACCTCGCCGTGCGCCCCTACGAGCTCGTCGAGCGTCGCCCCGACCACCGAGACCACGGCCCGGTCACCCTCGACATCCATGTCGATATCGCCGTCTAGGTCCGCGACATCAAGCAGTCCCTCGATATAGTCGGCCGCTATCTCGCCCTCTAGCTCAAGATCGGCCAGATCAGGCTCTCCGGCCTCATCGCGCTCGTCGCGCGGCTCGGGCTCGTCCAGATCCTCCTGCCCGCCGGGCGCGGCCAGCGAGTCGGCGGACTCGGCGAGCATGTCCGCGTCCTCGTCGGACACCGTCTCGGCAGAGCCGACGAGCGCGTTGTCCCCTTGGCTCACGACGCAATCCTCCTTGTCGCTACCTACGGTAGCTCCGCTCCCGGGCGTGGCCAGCCCGGACCGCTGGACACTGTGCATATTCAAGCCGTACGGCAGCGCAGCACGAGCAGGTCGCACCGCAAGGCAGCCCCGACCGCCTAGTGCTTGCCTGACCGCTTGCTGCGCGACTGTCGCTGGCGCTGCTGCCGGACGAGCTTCACCTCTGGCTCAGCCGGAGCCGGTGCCTCTGGCTCCGCGCGACCCCGGCCGATCCTGCGCAGCATGCCGCCCTCACCGGCTGGCTTATGCCCGTTGGCGGACCCGGTGGCAGCGGGCGTCGATCGGCCATCACGACCTCCGCCGCCACCCGCCGCGGGCTGACCGGACGGGCGTACCTGAGCGCCGGACTGCCCCCCGGACGCGGTTCCCTTGCCCGCTCCGCCCGGCTTCGCCTTGCGATCCGTCGCGGCACGGCCGTTGGCGTCCGCCGACCCGCTGACGCCTGGCTGAGCATCTTGCACGCCCGGTCCACCGGCTTTGTCAGTTACATCCGACTTGCCCGCTGCCGCGTCGGTCACGGCGTCAGCCTGCTTGGGCTTCGGCTTGGCAGTGGCGCTACCACCAGCTCCACCTGGGCGAGCTGGCTTCGGCCTGCCCGGCGCGCTTGTGGTCAATCCGCTCGCCGTCGCAGGCCGCCCTGCAGTCCCCCTCGCCGGCTGGCCACCGCCAGGCAGTACCGCGGCGCCCACCGGGTACTTGCGGAGCAGCACGAACTGCTGTCCCAGAGTCCACACGTTCGTGGTGACCCAGTACAAGACCAGGCCGAACGGCCAGTACAGGCCGGTCAGCGCGAACAGCGGCATGACGTACGTCATCATCTTCTGGGACTGGCCCATCGGATTGTCGTTGCCGGTCGGCATCATCCCGCGCTTGACGTTCTGCCGCATCGTCAGGTACGTCGTCAGCATGCTGGTCGCGACCACGAGCGCGACCACCACGTGCACGTGCACGGACGTGCCATGCAGGAACGTGTCCTGGATCGACACCCCGAAGATCTGCGCGTCCTGGGCGCTCTTGATGATCGTCGGCGTCAGGTGGAAGCTCGGGCTCCCTGACGTGGGCTTGTACTCGGCGATGTACCTCAGCACGCTGAAGAGGGCGAAGAAGATCGGCATCTGCAGGAGCAGCGGCAGGCAGCCCATCATCGGGTTGACGCCCGCGTCCTGGTACAGCTTCATCGTCTCGGCGTTGAGCTTCTCCCGGTCGCCCTTGTACTTCTTGCGAAGCTCGGCGACCCGGGGGGCGAGCGCGGTCATCGCCCGCTGCGCGTGCATCTGCTTGATGAACAGCGGCACCAGGATCAGCCGCATGAGCACGGTGAGCAAGACGATCGTCAGCACCCACGTCGCACCGCTGGTGATCCCGAACACCGGGCTGAGCAGGTGGTAGATGCCAGTGATGACCCAGGCGACGATGTCGTCGAGCGGAGCGAGGATGGTGTTCAACGGGTAAGATCCCTTGCTCGTCTGTCAACTGCACTAACGTCAACGTCGGCGGGTACCTGATTTCGTTCCTGCCTGGCCGGCGGAACTGGATCGAGCCCGCCAGCGTGGAACGGGTGGCAGCGGCTCAGCCGCCGCACTGTCAGCCAGCTACCGCGTAGCGCGCCGTGCACCTGCACAGCCTCGAGCGCGTACGCGCTGCACGACGGGTGGAAGCGGCACCGGACCCCGAGCACGGGGCTAATCACCTTGCGGTAGCCGGTGATCAGCCCGATCAACAGGTTGGCGACCACCGACCTCCGCGTGCCTGGACCCACGCCGGGTCCTGATCCATCGGTCACAGCGCACCACCCTGCCGCCGAAGCAGTGCTCGTATCGTCGCGCCCAGCTCGGCTGCCAGGTCCGCGTAGCTTGCCGTCGCGGCCGGGGAATTAGCGCGCAACACAAGCAGGCTACCCCCAGGGAGCACCGGCAGGTACCCCGCCGCCAGGTGCCTGAGCCGGCGGCGGACGCGATTACGAACCACCGCCGGCCCGACCGCGCGGCTCACTATGAAGCCGATCCGAGGCGCCTCATCGCAGTCCTGCCTGACGAGAAGATGGCCAGCGAGCAACGGCCGCCCCGACCGGCTGCCGTCTCGGATGGCGGCGGAGAAGTCCGGTCGGCGGCGCATCCGCGCTGTAGCGGGCAGCATGAGTCGTCACCGCCGCCACCGCGGCGGCCGCGGGCCGCTTAGACGCTGACTCGCGCACGGCCCTTGCGGCGCCGCGCGGCCAGGACGGCGCGACCGGCACGGGTGCGCATGCGCAGCCGGAACCCGTGCGTCTTCGCCCTACGGCGATTGTTCGGCTGGAACGTGCGCTTGCTCACAAGTACTCCAGGTATCAGGCAAAGTAGTCGGGTCACCACCGCGGCGCGAGGCCGCCGCGTCCCAAGGAAAGGTTAGCGCGAGACGGTCAGTGCCGGTTAGCCGCAGGCACTTCCGGTTAGCCGCAGGCACTTCCGGTTAGCCCCAAGGGTGCCGGTTGATCGCTTACGCCCCGAACCGCGCTGGCCGAGCCAACGGACTGTACAACAGCGGGCCGTCAGGGTCAAGTCCGGCCACTCAGACC
>JASIBM010000465.1 GCA_030045175.1 Streptosporangiaceae bacterium
TCGTGGGGCGAGAATATCGCTGTCACTGTCAGTGACGGAGGAAGAGTCGATATCAAGAGCTCGTGCCGCGGGATCCAGGTAATTGACTACGGGAAGAACAAGGCAAATGTGAATGCGTTGTTCTCCGCGCTCAGCGCCGCCCTGCAGCCTCAGCAGTAAGCGCCACCTGGATCCGATGCCACGCCGCCGATGCCACACCGGGGCGCTGCCGCCAGCCCCGTAACGGCAGCGGCCCGCCGACGTGGTCACTCAGAACATCCGTTATGGCGCGCGGCGAAATAGTCACGGCGCCAGCGCCGGGCGAGTACCGAACGAGCCAGATGGGTGCGCGCCGCCGGGAAGGCGGCGATCACGGAGAGCTGCCGGCTCCTCAGGGCTAGGTCGCCCGTACCGAATCGGCGCCTGCTTTCAATCCGGTCGGGCGGCAGGGCGGGTAGTGACCGGACCGCGCTGGTCAGCGGAGCCACCGGCGAGGTGGTGGCGTACCAGCTGAGGTCGGCCAGCACCTTCGCAGCCGCCAGTCGCCGATCTTGCGCGTGAACGCTGCCTGCCCGTTCTGTGATAAAGCGATCGGGCAGTTCTATCTTCGTGGCGTCTTTCATGGTATGTATCTGCTGTACATCCAATGTTTCTCGCGCACTCGCGGGGAGCAAGGTTGTTCGTGGGGTGGGACAGTTGACATATAATGCTACAGGTGGGGCGAACGAGGGGAATAGCGCCGAGGCTGGCGATGGCACCACCGGCGGTGGCCCGGCACCGGGCGGGCGGCGTAGCGGGACGCCGCGCGAAGTGTCCTCGGCTCACGTCATACTGCTATCTGCCGAGATGTTTGGCGCAGCCGTTGCGTTGATCGTGTTCCTGGGCCGGGTGATTCACGGTCGGCCCTGGCTGGTGATTGCCATAGCGGTTTTCGCTGTTTACGTGGTCGGCATCGTCATCGTAGCCCTGCGCGGCAAGACCGTCCGGGGGAAGGTCGGGATGATGACCGTCATCACATCTCCGGTGATTGCGCTGTGCGTCGGCGCCGCTGCAGGCTTGGGCTTTAACCATCTCGTGCCGACGGCGTGCTCTGGCGGGCAGTCGGAGTTGCAGCGCCTCGTCGCCGCGTGCAAGGCGATCCCCGCAGCGTTCCATCCCTGGATCTTCCAGGCCAAGGGCCCGATCGTCTCCAACCCCGCCGTGTCTGGCGGGGTGGTCTATTTCGGCAGCAACGACGGGAACTTGTATGCGCTGGACGCTGCCACCGGGCAGGAGCGCTGGGCCTATCACACCGGCGGGCCGGTGGAGTCCGGCCCGGCGGTGGCCGGCGGAGTCGTCTACGTCGGCAGCTTCGATAAGGCCGTGTACGCCATCAGCACCGCCACGCACCGGTTGCAGTGGCGGTTCCCCACCGGAGGCAAGGTCTACTCCACCCCCGCGGTCACCGGCGGCACGGTCTACGTCGGCAGCCTCGACGGCGCGGTCTACGCGATCAGCGCCGCGGACGGGCAACAGCGGTGGCGGTACCAGACCGGCGGCGGGATCAACTCTACCCCCGCGGTCGCCGGCGGCACGGTCTACGTCGGCAGCCAAGACGGCTACGTGTATGCGATCGGCGCCTCCACTGGCCAGTTGCTATGGAGGTACCACACCGGCGGTCAGGTTGACTCCAGTCCCGCCGTGAGCGGCGGCGTCGTCTACGTCGGCAGCATGGACCATGACCTCTACGCGATCAGCGCCGCCACCGGAGCGCTGGCCTGGAAATACCAGACCGAAGGCCGGGTCAACTCCAGTCCCGCGATGGATGGCGGCGTCGTCTACATCGGCAGCAACGACGATCACCTGTACGCGATCAGCACTGCTAAGGAACAGCCCATGTGGACGTTCCCAGCCAGCAACAGTTTTTATTCCGGCCCCGCCTTCGCCGACGGCACGGTCTACGCCGTCAGCTTGAACGGGACGATCTACGCGGTCAACGCCGCGACCGGCAAGCTCCGGTGGATGCATGCCGGAAGGTTTGGCTACTCCCGTCCTCTTGTGGCAGGCGGCATCGTGTACGCGGGCGGCATGGACGGCCGTTTCTATGCGATGAGCGCCGACAAGGGACCGTGAGCAATACCCGCCTCGCATCCAGTAAACCTTCGCTGATGGCGTCTTCCCGCCACCGCTGGCGCCTGTCCGGTAGCGGCTCGCACCATCCGTCGTCAGTGTCGATGGCCTTGTAGCCGAGGGCGGCGAGCGCTTTGATGATGCTGGATTTCCCGGTCCCGGACATGCCGGTTAGCAGCACCCGCCTCACGGTGCGAGTTGAGGGCCTTGCCCTCACCGGGCAGCTGCCCGGCGGGTCCGTGCCCTTCCGGTTCACCCCGCACCTGAGGGTTGCGCGCGAAGCACCGGCCGAGGGCCCGGCGCGGTCGTTCCGGCCCGGGCTCAGGCCAGCGCCGCCAAGTTTCGCTCTTGGGAATCTTGCCATGCAAAGGAAATCTTTATATTCTGTTAGTCATGGCAAGTTTTGCTGAAGACCGTAAGAGGATCGCTGGCGAGCTGGCCGAGGCCAGGGAGCAGGAGACCCGCCTGCTCGCCGAAGCGGACCTGGTAGCTACCTCCTTGACCCGAGTGCGCGCCCGGATCGCGAGCCTGCGGGCCGAGGACCAGACCTACGCGACGGCTTCCCCGCCAGGGGCCAGCGGCGGGACAACAGGCGACCTCGCGCATATGACTATCCGCGAGGCGATCCTGACCGTGCTGACGGAGGCCAGGCCGGAACCGGTACGGCTGCGCGACCTGGACCGCATGCTGGAC
>JASIBM010000466.1 GCA_030045175.1 Streptosporangiaceae bacterium
GCGAGGCCGCCGCGTCCCAAGGAAAGGTTAGCGCGAGACGGTCAGTGCCGGTTAGCCGCAGGCACTTCCGGTTAGCCGCAGGCACTTCCGGTTAGCCCCAAGGGTGCCGGTTGATCGCTTACGCCCCGAACCGCGCTGGCCGAGCCAACGGACTGTACAACAGCGGGCCGTCAGGGTCAAGTCCGGCCACTCAGACCAGCACGACACTCACCGTTTCCCAAACGTACCCCGCACATCGCCCCTAGGCTGTGGAAAGCTTCGCCCGCCTTAGCGGACCGAAGCGGCATCCGAGCCGGCACGGCGGGCATCGCGACGCACCAGCGTTGCACATGCTGTGGATAAGCCTGTTGAACATGATTGTGGGGGCGCGAGGTGATCAGCCGTGAGTGAACCAGACCTCGCCGAAATCTGGGCCCGGTCCCTGAACGACCTCGCCGAGATGCAGATCGAGCCCTACCAGCGGGCCTGGCTGCAACTGACCAGGCCGCTCGGGCTGGTGGAGAACACCGCCCTGATCGCGACGCCCAACGAGTTCGCCAAGGACCAGCTCGAGAACCGCCTCAGGACCCTCATCACCAACGCGCTCTCCCGCGAGCTTGGCCGTAACGTGCAACTGGCCGTCATCATCGATCCGGCCGCTGCCGTCCCGCCTGCGTCCGACGACGCGTACGCGGGACCCGACCCGCTGGGCATCAGGCGGCCCTTCGGCCTGCCGGTCGGCCCCGCGCCCACGCCAGCTGCACCCGGCGGGCCTGGCCCGGGCCCGACCGACGCCGCGGTCGGCCCGTCCCAGGGTGAGCAATCCGAGCCGAGCCCGCCCCGCCATCTCGGGACAGCCGACTTTCTCGCCCCCGACGGCCAGCTATCCCTCGAGCCTGGTCCCGCTGGCCTGCCGCGCCTTCCCGCGCAACGGCCCCCGCACCCTAACGGCCGGACTCAGCCCGGATCGGAGCACGAGGTCGATGAACACCGTTCGGACCAGGCGCACTCCAGCGTGCCAGGTACCGGCGGCGCGACCCAGGTACCAGGTCAAGGACACGGGCCAGGCTCTGGCCAGGCTCGCCCGACACAGTCCAGGCTCAACCCGAAATACATCTTCGACACCTTCGTCATCGGGTCAAGCAACCGGTTCGCGCACGCGGCGGCGGTCGCGGTCGCCGAAGCGCCAGCCAAGGCCTACAACCCGCTGTTCATCTACGGGGACTCAGGCCTTGGCAAGACCCACCTGCTGCACGCCATCGGCCACTACGCCCAGAGCCTCTACCAGGGCCTGCGCGTCCGCTACGTGAGCTCGGAAGAGTTCACCAACGACTTCATCAACATGATCAGGGACGGCAAGCAAGACGGCTTCAGGCGCCGCTACCGCGACGTCGACGTGCTGCTCGTCGACGACATCCAGTTCCTTGAGAACAAGGAAGGAACCCAGGAGGAGTTCTTCCACACCTTCAACACTCTGCACAACGCGACCAAGCAGATCGTCATATCCAGCGACCGCGCGCCCAAGCGCCTGGTGACGCTGGAAGACAGGCTCCGCAGCAGGTTCGAGTGGGGCCTGCTCACCGACATCCAGCCACCTGAGCTCGAGACCAGGATCGCGATCTTGCGCAAGAAGGCGATGCAGGACAAGCTCAACGCCCCGCCCGAGGCGCTTGAGTACATCGCCAGCCGGATCTCCACCAACATCAGGGAACTCGAGGGGGCGCTGATCAGGGTCAGCGCGTTCGCCAGCCTCAACCGCCAGCCGGTCGACCTGCAGCTGGCAGAGCTCGTGCTCAAGGACCTGATTCCCGAGGCGCAAGACACGCCGCAGATCACCGCCGCCACCATCATGGGCCAGACCGCCTCCTACTTCGGCCTGTCCATCGACGACCTGTGCGGCACGTCACGATCGCGAGTCCTGGTCACGGCGCGCCAGATCGCCATGTACCTGTGCCGCGAGCTGACCGACCTGTCGTTGCCCAAGATCGGCCAGCACTTCGGCGGGCGGGACCACACCACGGTCATGCACGCCGAACGAAAGATCCGCTCGCTGATGGCCGAGCGCCGATCGATCTACAACCAGGTCACCGAGCTCACGAACAAGATCAAGCAGCAGGCACTGCCGAGCTAGGGCCTGCGAGGACACGGGGGGTCATCCGAACCCGCGCTGGCTGGTTCCCGCCAGGCCCGGCGCACAGTAACCTTCTGCTTTCAATTGATTACGTACAGTTACTAGCTATCACCATCCGCACACACAGGCTGTGGATTTCTCTGTGGACAGGCTCTGGATAGCCACGCGGTGACTGGGACTACACGGGGGATAACCGTCGCCTCCCGGCGCACGCTCGCGTCGCTGTCCACAGTCGCGATGGCAGCCCGCGATCGTCCTCCACCTGGGCTGTGCACAAGAATCGGGAGGTGAACTGCGCGAACTCGGTCATCCCCAGTATCCACCGTGCCTATGACGGTTACCACATCTATCTATCTCAGCGACTCAAGAACCAAGTAGCTCAGCAGCCCCTCCCGCCACTGGCGAGCACTTACCTTGGAAGGCGGGGGACTTAGGAAGGCGGGGACTTACCAGGCTCGCACGGGCTAGGCTTTCCGAGTTGACATCGGGCATGCCCGCGGTGCCTAGCCCAAACCACCGACGCCGGACTTGGACCCCGGTTCGCGTGCCTGAGGTCGGCCACCAGGCCGGACCGCCGGAACCCCGGCTCCTCGGGACAGGGCGAGAACAGGACAGGGCGAGAACGAAAGGCGGCTCGCCGTGCAGATTCTGATCGAACGCGACGTCTTCGCCGACGCCGTGGCCTGGACGGCGCGGGCGCTGCCGGCTCGGCCGACCGTCCCGGTGCTGGCCGGCATGCGGCTGCACGCATCCGATGCTGAGCTGACCCTGTCCAGCTTCGACTATGACGTGTCAGCCCAGGCCAAGCTCCCGGTCACGACGCAGGCCCC
>JASIBM010000065.1 GCA_030045175.1 Streptosporangiaceae bacterium
AAGCGATCCAAGGGCGTCCTCATCGGAGCGATCGTCGCGGTGGTCGTCGTCGCCGTCGCCGCCGCGGCCGTCGTGCTGGTGCTGAGCTCCAAGAAGAGCACGAACGCGAGCCCGTCGACCTCGCCGAGCATCACCACCACGACGACGCCCACCACGTCGCCGTCGACCACGACCTCGTCACCGCCGCCGACCACGCCTGCGCTATCCGCGCAATCCGAGGCGACGTCGATGAACAACTTGCTGCTGAACAGCGCCAACACCCGCGGCCCGCTGCAGTCGGTGGTCACGGACGTCCAAAATTGCGGCGACCTCAGCTACGACGTCTCCCAGCTCCAGCAGATCGCCAGCGCCCGGGCCAGTGAGCTGTCCTCGGCGCAAGCATTGCAAACGAGCGCGATCGCGAACGGCGGGCTGCTCAAATCCCAGCTCCTGACCGCGTTGCGCATCTCGCTGCGGATCGACCACGATTATGTCTCCTGGGCGCAAGAACAGGAGAGCGGGGGCTGCGGCAGCTATTCGGCCGCGTATGCCGAGACGAACACCCTGAACCCGCAGGCGACCGACGACAAGGCCGCCTTCCTCAGCACCTGGGATCCGATCGCGCAGCAGTACGGCCTGACGCAGTTCAACGACGGCCAGATCTAGCCGAGAGTCGCGCCGCCCGCCGCCATCATGGTGACGGCGGGCGGCGCGACTCGCTTACGCGTGCGGGCCTAGCATCGTGAACACCTGCTGGGAGATGCCCTGGATGGTGTCGATGCCGTACTGCTCGCTCGGGTCGTTATTGGTCAGCACGGCGAGCACGTAGTTGCGTCCATGACCTTTGATCCAGCCGATGCTGTTGATCTGCCACCCGCCTGGCATCGACGCGTAAGGCAGGGCGTCGGGGAATTCGATCCAGCCGTTCTTCAGCGCGACGGTGGTCCCGGGCAGCACGCCGTACGAGACGCCCCAGTTCTGGCCGACCTCGACGCTCTTCATCAGGGTGAGGCCCTGTGACCGGCTGGCGCCAGTCAGCACGCTGTTGGGGTAAACGAATCGCTTGACCAAGGTGACCTGATCGCGCGCCGTCGTGCTGGTCAGCCCCCATGCGGGCCACGGAGTCCCGGGGATGGGCGGGTTGGTGGCGTGCGGCGTGGTGTCGGTGAGTCCGGCCAGGTCGTCGAACCGCTGGACGGCAGGCGGGCCGCCCACATCATAGAGCAGGTCCGATGCCGACGTGTTGTCGCTTATCTCGATCATCGAGTCAAGCTCGCTCTGCTCGGTGGGCGTGAGCGGCTGGCCGTTCTGCGCACGGCGCAGCAGCGTGCCCATGATCTCGACCTTCACGATGCTCGCCGTGTACTCAAGCACTCCTGGGTGGTACACCCACGTCTGGTTGGTGTTCTTGTCGTAGAGCGCCGCAGTCACCACGCCGGATTGCCCGGCGAGGAACCTGACCAGGCTGGCGTCCTCGAAGGGGTTGGCCACCTTGGGCTCGGCCGGCGCGGTGCGGGACTTCGAGGGCGACGGGCTCGCGTGCGGCGACTTGGACGGCGAAATGCTGCCGAAGGTCGGGCTGATGGCACTGATTGGCGTTCCCGGGCTCGAGCAACCCCCCACCAGGAACGCCAGGGCTACCCCCGCAGCGGCCCGGCGAGTCGTCAGTGTCCAGCCGCCCATTGTTTACCTCGCCTACGTCCATTCGGGTATCACTTGGACCGATCCTACTGACGACACGGCGCAAGACGACCCAGATCCGCCATCGCGGACACCTGTGCACACGGCGCGAACGCCGGTGCGGTTCGGGCGCGGCGCCGCCCCTTCAGCGCGCGGGCCAGTGGCCGGTCAGGAACCGGACGATCGCCGCATCGAGCGCATACGCGATCTTGCGCTGCACGGCGGGTGAGGTCAGCAACGCGGCATCGGACGGATTGGGCATGTTTCCGCACTCGATCAGCACCTTGGGAACGGTGGTCAGGTTGAGCCCGGCGAGGTCGTTCCTGAAAATGTAGCCGTCATGGCCGTAGTAGTTGGCCGGGCGGAGCGGGGTGTAGGCGATGAACGCCTGGTGCACGAAGCGCCCGAACCGCAGAGACGACGCGATCACCTTGTCGTTCGGGCCGTCGGCGACCGGTTCGAGCACCGTGAAGCCACGCCCCCAGGTCGGCCCGCCGTCGGCGTGAATGTCGATCGCCACGTTCGCGTGCGCCCGGTTGAGTATGAAGGAGCGAGTGTTCACGCACGGGCCGATGCCATCGTTGTTCTTCCTCGTGAGCACCACCTTGGCGCCAAGCTTGCGCAGGTCGGCTGCGAGGTACGTCGCGACGTTCCAGTTGAACTGCGCCTCGGTGTACCCGCCGGCCGTCCGCGTGCCGGTGGTGTTGCAGTCCTCCCACTCCCTGCCGTTCCAGATCTGGCGGTCGATGTAGGCCGGATCGGTGTAGTTGAGGCCGTTGTGGCCGGGGTCGATCCCGACGATCTTGCCAGCGAGGAGCTTGGCGGGCTGACTGGCGGCCCGCGTGGCGCCCGGACTGCTCGGCGCGACCGCCACGGGCGACTCGGTGCTGTCGGCCTTCGGCGAGCCGGATCCGTGCGATGCGCCGCCGAACACCGCGCAGCCGGCCACCGCCAGCCCGATGACCAGCCCGGCAGCCGACGCGCCAGCCCGCCTCGCGATCAATGTCCTGACAAGAACCTGACGATCGCGTCCGTGAGCGCCTGGGCGATCTCCTGCTGCACCGACGGCGTCGTCAGCAGCTTGGCGTCGGCCGCATTCCGCATGTTGCCGCACTCGATCAGCACCTTCGGCATCGTGGTCAGGTTCAGGCCAGCCAGGTTGTTCCTGAATATATAACCGTTGCTGCCGTAATAGTCGCTGACCGGAATGGGCGTATGGCGCACGAACGCCAGGTGCACGTCGCGGGCGAAGCGCAGCGACGCACCAATCACCTTATAATTGTACTTGTCCTTGACGGGTTCGAGCACGGTGAAGCCGCGCCCCCAGGACGGCCCGCCGTCGGCGTGAATGTCAATCGACACGTTGGCGTGGGCCTTGTCGAGTATGTACGCGCGGGTGTTCACGCACGGGCCGACGCCATGGTTGTTCTTCCTGGTCAGCACCACCTTGGCGCCGAGCTTGCGCAGGTCAGCCGACAGGTACGTCGCGACGTTCCAGTTGAACCGCGCCTCGGTGTAACCGCCGTCCGTCTCGGTGCCGGTGGTGTCGCAGGCCTCCCATTCCCGGCCGTTCCAGATCAGGTGGTTGATATAGGTTGGATCGGTCCAGTTGCGGCCGTTGTGGCCTGGATCGATGCCGACGATCTTCCCGGCGAGCGGGAGCGGGGTTGCCGCCGCCGTCCGCGCCCGAACTTGGCCAGCGCTCGCGGTCGCCCCGGCGGTCACGACACCCGCGGCCACTACACCCGCGGCCACGACACCCGCGATCACCCGCCCGACCATCGAGCTCACCGCACGGCGGTCCGACATATGTTCTCCCTCCAGCCACAGTGGGACTCCGCGCCGCGGCACCCGGTAACTCGCGGGCCCCAGCGTGGGGCCCTTGCTGGCGCTATTGGCCCGGCAAGGGCCCCACGTTGGGGTTTGGTTTACCAGATTGGCCCCGAACTCGTCAGCCGATCACGCCGCGGCCGCTGATCAGCGACTCGGCGATGACCGTGCGGAGTATGTCGTTCGTTCCCTCGCCGATGACCATCAGCGGCGCGTCCCTGTACAGCCGCTCGACGGTGAATTCCTTGGAGTACCCGTAACCGCCGTGCACCTGCATGGCCGTGAACGCGCACTCCTGCGCCACCTCGGACGCGTACACCTTGGCCAGGCCCGACTCGAGGTCCGCCCGCTGCCCAGCATCGGCGCGGGCCGCCGCCCAGTACGTGAGCAGCCTGGCGGCCTGTAGCTTCATCGCCATGTCCGCGAGCTTGAGCTGGACGGCCTGGAAGCCAGAGATCTTCTGCCCGAACGCCTCCCGCTCCCCCGCGTAACGCAACGCCAGGTCGTACGCCTCCTGGGCGACGCCGACGGCGCGGGCGGCGATGTTGATCCTGCCCTTCTCCAGCGCGGCGAGCACCTGCTGAAGCCCCCGGCCCTCGGCCCCGCCAAGCAGGCCGGCGGCAGGAACCCGGACGTCGTCAAGCACGATCTCGCACGTCTCCGGGCCTTTGTAGCCGAGCTTGGGCAGGTCCCTGACCACCTCGAAGCCGGCCGCCGAGGGATCGACGAGCAGCACGGACATGCCCTTGTGCGCGGGCCTGGCCGACGGGTCGGTCTTGACCAGGACCGGCAGCGGGTCGGCGTGCCTGGCGTTGGTGATCCACGTCTTGCGACCGTTGACCAGGTAGCCGGTGCTTGCCCGGGGGGACACAGCGTCCCCTGGGGACACCCCAGACCCCGATGGCCCGGAACCCCCCGCATCGCCCTCCCGGCGTGCCGTCGTCGCGATGCCCTGCAGGTCGCTGCCGGCTCCTGGCTCGGTCAGCGCGATCCCCGTCCTGCGCTCCCCGGTCGCAAGCGCGGGCAGGTGAGCACGCCGTTGCTGCTCGGTTCCGTACTGGGCGATCATCCAGCACGACAGCGAGTGGCTCCCGATGATCCCGGCGACCCCCATCCAGCCACGCGAGATCTCTTCGAAGACCACGGCTAGGGACACCATGTCGGCCGCCATGCCGCCGTATTCCTCAGGAACGAGCAGGCCGAACAGTCCCATCTGGGCCATCGTGGCGACTATCTCATCCGGGTAGCGGCCGGAGTCCTCCCACTGCCTGGCCACGGGCCGGATCTGAGCGTCCACGAACGACCTGATGGTGTCCCGCAGCAGCCGCTGCTCGTCCGACAGCTCAAAGTCCACGCAAGATCCTTAACCGGTGGTGGTCCAGACGACCGCTGCGGCGAGCAGCAGGACCGCGAGGGCTTCGAAGCTGACGGCCACCAGCACCAGCCACGCCTTCCTCGTATTGGCGCGCTGCACGTCAGCGAGTTCTTGGATGCGGGTCGCCGTGATGCGAGTGAGGGCTGATGCTTCCGAGCGCTCCCAGGCGGCGCGGATCTCCGTACTGAATCTCGCCGGGTCCACCAGATGCGCGGTCTGCGGTATCGCGGTGGTAAAGGCCAGCACTGCCGATAGGGCAAAGGCACCGACGGACGAGCCGACGAACGCGCGGGCGCCGGCCGAGATCGTGACCACGGTCGTCTTCGAGCCTATCGCGGCGAGCGCGAGCAGCAGCGTGACGAGCGCGCCGGAGGAGCTGATCACCGTCCGGCTGCGAGACTCAATCGACTCGCCGCGCTCGCGCTCATCCTTGAGCAGCTGGGCGACGTAGTCGGCGAGCAGCTTGCCAGACGACGGCTCGTCGTCGGCGCGCTCGACGGCGCCGTCACCGACGGTTGGCACGGTCATTGGCCGTCGCCGTGATCGGATCCGGCGCCAGTGGCCTGGCCACCGGCGGGCTCAGTCGGTTGAACTATACCGGGTATACCGGGAATATCAGTACTTTCAGGAGTATAAATGCGCAGAGTTACCTTCGTGCTAAACGGCTCCCAATTCGGATCCGGCTCGTCGGGATTCGCCCCTTCTGGTGCCTCGCCGGAATCCGAGCCTTTCACTTCCTCGCTCACGTCCCCTCCCGCTATGACCCACTGCACCTAGTATGGCCACACCGGGTGGGGCGGGTGGCTGTCCGGCCTGCTGACCGAGCCGATCTCGGCCGTGCTGCGCCGCAAGCGCGTGGCGGCTGGCGCAGGCGCCGAGGTTCAGCCACATCCACTACGCCTGCCACGGCGCGTTCGACGGGGCCGATCCCTGGAACTCCGCTCTGCACGCCCATCCGTACTTCTGGGCCGCCTTCGTGGTCGTGGGCGCCGCTCAGGACAGCACGCGGCGGCGGAAGTTGCGCAGGCCGAGCGTGAGGAACAGGACGCCGAACCCGATTACCACCGGGTAGATCACGTACAGGTGCATGTGCGGCGCGGTCGTGAAGGCGGACCGCATTCCCTCGTTCACGTAGATCAGCGGGTTGACAAGCACGAGCGTCTGCAACCAGTGCCACCCGCCCACGGTGACGGGGGCGAGCCTGGTCCACCCGTAGTACGTCCCGCCGAGGAACGTGATCGGCAAGATGATGAAGCCGAACATCAGCCCGATGTTGCGCGGCTCGAAGCTGGTGCCGAGCACCAGGCCGAGCCCGGCCATCGCGACGCACGCCAGCGGCACGAACGTCAAGATGATCAGCCAGTGCAAGGTCAGGTGCGCCTGCACGCCCGGCGCGTGCACCACCGACGCGATCGGCAGCACGATGATCGCCGAGAGAATGCCCTGCACCGCCCCGGAGAGCACCTTGGCGATCGCGACCAGCCAGATCGGGCACGGCGCCTGCACCCGGTCCTCGATCTCGCGGGTGAACCCGAACTCCTGGGACATGGCCAGCGCGATCGACTGCACGCCCTGGAACATGACCGAGATCCCGACCACGCCGGGCACCAGGATCGTCGCGAACGCCGACTCGGCGAACGAGCCGTGCCCGCCGATGCCCTGCCCGATCTTCGGGAACACATAGAGGAACACAAAGCACAGCAGGAACGGCTGGATCAGGGTGCGCAGCACGAACTCCCAGATGTGCTTGCGCAGCACCACCAGGTCGCGCAGCAGCAGCGCGCCGAGAGCGATCCGGCTCGCCGCGACCACCGTCCTGGTCGGCCCGCCGCCGATCCGGCTTGCTTCGTCTGGGGCGACTGTCGTGGTGGTCACTGTTCGCGCAGCTCCTTGCCCGTCAGATTTATGAACACCGTTTCCAGGCTCGGCTCGGAGATCGACAAGTCGACCAGGTCGAAGCCGCCGTGCTCGGCGGCCACCACCACCCGGGGGATGACGTGGTCGCCCCCCTTCATGTGCAGCTGGAGCCTGCCGTCCCCGACCCTGGACCGGGTGACCCCGTCTACCTGCTGGCCGAGCAGGTCGGCGAGCGACTGCGGATCGCCGGTCGTGCGGATCGTGACGATCGTGTCCGCGCCGATGCTCAGCTTCAGCGCCGCCGGGGTGTCAAGCGCGAGGATCCGGCCGTGGTCCATGATCGCGACGCGGTCGCACAGCCGGTCGGCCTCCTCCATGTAGTGCGTGGTGAGCATGATGGTCTGGCCCTCGCGGTGCAGCTCGCCGAGCAGGTCCCAGAGCGCGAGCCTGCTCTGCGGATCCAGGCCGGCCGTCGGCTCGTCGAGGAACAACACCGAAGGCCGGTGGAAGATCGCCCGCGCCACCATCAGCCGCTGGGCCATCCCGCCGGACAGCGCGTACACCGAAGCCTTGGCCCACTTCGACAGCTGGAACTGCTCGAGCAGCCGGTCGGAGATCTGCCGCGACTCCCTGGCGCCGATCCCGAACAGCCGCCCGTGGAAGTACAGGTTCTCCCACACGGTGAGCTGGCGGTCCAGCGTGTTCTGCTGGGAGACGATGCCGCTGAGCTGCTTGGCCAGCGCCGGGTGGCGGGCGACGTCAACCCCGGCCAGCAGCGCCCGGCCCGATGTCGGCACCACCCGGGTGGTCAGCATGCCAGCCGTGGTCGTCTTGCCCGCGCCGTTGGGCCCGAGCAGGCCGAATATCTCGCCCGTGTAGACGTCGAGGTTGAGCTTGTCCACTGCGGCGAAGTCGGTGCCCGCGTAGACCTTGGTCAGGTCCTCGGTGTGAATGGCCACGTCCCGCTGGCCATCAGCCAGCCCGGCATCGTCAGCCAATGTGTGCGTCGCGTTCATCGATTGTGAATCCTAGCCGCCATCACCCCGGCCCCGCTCAGCCCCACCCAGCCGGCAAGGGCGCGAATCGGTCATCTTGCGGCGCTATCGTCGGTGCGGGAGGCAGGCGATGGCACAGGCACCACCGGACGGCGTGCAGCGGACCGCGCTTGGGGTCGCGATGCTCAGGGCGCGGGAAAGCCGGCGAGCGGACCGGCTGTTCGACGACCCGTACGCGCAGGCGTTCGTCGACGCCGCGGCAGACTCGCCCGGCCCGGCGCCGAAGGCCGGTGCGGATGCGGCCGCGCCAGGACCAGCGGCGGCGCTCAGCGCGGCGTTCTACGCCCGCGTGGTTATCCGCACCCGATTCTTTGATACTTACCTAACGGCCGCTGCCTCCGGCGGCTGCTCTCAGGTGGTGCTGCTGGCCGCGGGGCTGGACGCCAGGGCGTTCCGGCTGGCCTGGCCGCCCGGCACGCGCGTGTTCGAGGTCGACCTGCCCGGCCTCCTTGCGTTCAAGGACGCCGTTCTCGCCGCCCGTGGCGCCGCGTCCCAATGCGAGCGGACGACCGTGCCGGCCGACCTGCGCGCCGACTGGCCGGTCGCGCTGGCGGAGGCGGGGTTCGACCCAGCGCGCCCGGCGGCCTGGCTGGCCGAGGGGCTGCTGATCTACCTCACAGCCGAGGACGCCGGGCGGCTGCTCGCCGGCGTGACCGAGCTGTCGGCGCCGGGCAGCCAGCTCTCGTTCGAGCACAGCCCGGTGGCCACCGCCGCGCTGATGGACCGGGCCCGCCAGATGCCGTCGTTGCACCGGTACGCCAGTCTCTGGCAGGGCGGGCTTGGCGAGGACGCGCCACGATGGCTGGCCGACCACGGATGGCAACCCCGCTTCCACGAGCTCGCCGCACTCGCGGCCGGCTACGACCGCCCCGTCCCAGTGCAAGCCCGGGGCGGCTTCCTCACCGCCCTCCGCGCCCAGCCGTGAACCTGACAGGAGGCCCGGTCA
>JASIBM010000467.1 GCA_030045175.1 Streptosporangiaceae bacterium
GATGCCCGGCCTGGCGGGCTCGGTGCAGCAAGGTGCCGGTACCGCAGCCCACGTCTAGCACCCGGCCAGCGGACATCACCAGTCCGAGATAGAAGTCGTCGCTTGGCCCCCACGGGTTAAGGACGTCATACCATGCGGTGGGCTGGCTCCATGTCGGTCGCGGCATCGTCAGATCTTCCGCCTACCTGGCGTCCTGCGACAAGTGAAATGTGAACGTAAGTCCCGTGCGGTGGGTCGGGCGAAGGCCGGCGCCTAGGCCAGATCGCCCCACCCGGGCTAGCTTGCGGGCGGTTGGCGCGACACCATGGGATATGGACACGTTCAACGGCGAACGAGTGCTGAGGAGCCGAGCCCATGCTTGTCGACCGGATGCTGCCGTCGGCCGAGGCCGCCGACTTGCTGGCGCTGACCAGGGAGATCGCAGCGAATGAGCTCGCTCCGGTGGCGAGCGAGTTCGAGGCCGCGGCCAGGTTCCCGCGCGAGCAATTCCGGCTGCTCGGCAAGTCCGGGCTGCTCGGGCTGCCTTACCCGGAGCGCTGGGGCGGCGGGGCCCAGCCCTACGAGGTCTACCTTCAGGTGCTCGAGGAGCTAGCCGCCGCCTGGATGACGATCGGCGTCGGGTTGTCGGTGCATACGATGGCGTGCTACCCGCTGGCCACATTCGGCGAGCCGGAGCAGCAAGATGAGTGGCTGCCAGCCCTGCTGGCTGGTGACCTGCTCGGCGGCTACGCGTTGTCCGAGCCTGGCGCGGGATCGGACGCCGCGGCCCTGGCCACCCGCGCCGTCCGCGACGGCGACGACTACGTGGTGACGGGCACCAAGTCGTGGATCACCCACGCGGGGCACGCCGACTTCTACGCGATGTTCGTCCGCACCGCCGACACCGGCCCGGACGGGATCACCTGCCTGCTGCCCGAGGCCGCGACGCCCGGCATGACGGCGGGCCCGCCCGAGCACAAGATGGGGATGACCGGGTCGCCTACCGCACAGCTCTTGCTCGACCACGCCAGGATCCCGGTGCAGCGGCGGATCGGGGCGGAAGGTCAGGGCCTGCGGATGGCGCTCGACGCGCTGAACTCCGGTCGGCTCGGGATCGCCGCCTGCGCGGTCGGCCTCGGCCAGGCCGCGCTCGACGAGGCCGTGCGCTACGCCGCGCAGCGGGTCCAGTTCGGCCGGCCAGTGATCGAGTTCCAGGGCCTGGAGTTCATGCTCGCCGACATGGCGGCGGCGGTGGAATCCGCGCGGGCGACTTACCTGGACGCGGCCCGCCGCCGCGACCGCGGCCTGCCGTTCCGCCGGCAGGCGTCGATCGCCAAGCTGGTGGCCACCGACGCAGCGATGAAGGTGACCACGGACGCCGTTCAGGTGCTCGGCGGGGCAGGCTACACCCGTGACTTCCCGGTCGAGCGTTACATGCGCGAGGCCAAGGTGCCGCAGATCTTCGAGGGCACCAACCAAATCCAGCGAATGGTGATCGCGCGTGAATTGCGCAAGGCGATTCGGTAGCGCGAGACACGCCCAGGGTCGCTGACCGGCCGGTCGCTACTATGAGCCGGTGCCACTGCGAGCCATTGATTTTCACGTGCACCTGCCGACGCCGGACTGGCTCGACGGCAGCATGGCAGGCTACGTCGAGGCCGCCGAGGCGTACTTCCGCTCACCCGTGCGGCGCGAGACGCTCGACCAGCTCGCCGCGCGGTACCGCGAGCTCGGCCTCCGGGCGGTGCTGCTGGCCTGGGATGCCGAGACAGCGACCGGGCGCCCCAGGGTGCCGAACGAGACCGTGGCCGCCGCCTGCGCTGACCATCCGGACGTCTTTACCGGGCTAGGCAGCGTCGACCCCCGCAAGGGCGAGGCGGCCGTCGCCGAGGTGGCGAACATCGCGGCGCTCGGGCTGCGCGGCGTCAAGCTCCACCCCTCGCTTCAGGCGTTCGCCCCCGACGACGCCCGCCACTGGCCGATCTTCGCCGAGTGCGAGCGACTCGGGCTGCTGGCCCTGTTCCACACCGGAACCAGCGGGATCGGCGCTCGTCAGCCGGGCGGGCAGGGCATCAGGATCGACTACGCCCACCCGCTGCGGCTCGACCCGGTCGCCGCCGCCTTTCCTGGCCTGACCGTGGTCGCCGCGCATTTCGGCTGGCCCTGGCACATGGACCTGGTCGCGATGGCCCTGCACAAGACCAACGTGCACATCGACATCTCCGGCTGGTCGCCGCGCCGGATCCCGGCAGAGGTGATCGGCGAGCTGCGAGGCAGGCTGTCCGGGCAGTTCCTGTGGGGCAGCGACTACCCGTTCATCAGCCCGGAGCGGTGCCTGACCGAGTTCGACGGGCTCGGCCTGCCCGACGAGGTCGCCGCCCAGGTGCTGCACGAGAACGCCGCGCGGATACTCCGATTGTTACGCTAACGCCGTGACCCGTCCCGCCGCTCCGGCATTCGTGCTCGCGTCGGGATCGGCGGGCAGGCTCGCCGTCCTTCGGGCTGCCGGGATCGACCCCGAGGTCGTGATCAGCGGCGTGGACGAGACCCGCGACGTTCCCCGCCAGACCGCTGCCCTGGTGCAGGTGCTCGCCGAGCGCAAGGCAGCGGCGGTGGCCAGCGTGCGCCAGGACGCGCTGGTGCTCGGCTGTGACTCGATGCTTGACCTCGACCAGGTCGCCCTCGGCAAGCCAGGCACGGCGGCGGACGCGATCGGCATGTGGCGCCGGCTGTCCGGCAGGGAGGCGACGCTGCTGACCGGTCACTGCCTGATCGAGCCCCGCGCCGGCCGACGGACGCGCGCCGTCGGCCGCACGGTGGTGCGCTTCGGCACGCCCACCGACGCCGAGCTAGCGGCCTACGTCGCCACCGGGGAGCCGATGAATCTGGCCGGCGCGTTCAGCATCGACGGACGCGCAGCGCCGTTCATCGAAGGGATCGATGGCGATCCGGGCAACGTGATCGGCCTGTCCCTGCCGTTGCTGCGGCGAATGCTCGCCGGCATCGGAGTGGCGATCACCGACCTGTGGCGCGCCCGCTAGAGTCTCGGCATGGACAGCAACGACTGGCGGGTGACGATAACGCTGCCGAGCCCGGCCCACGCGAGCCAGGCGCACCGCGCCTTCTCCGAGCACACCGTGGAGGCCGACGTTCGCGGCAGGCTCGGGCGCGACATCGCCGTCGGGTCAGGGGACCACCAGGTCTTCTTGTACGCGGGCACCGAGGTCGCGGCGCGCGAAGCCGAGCGAGTCGCCCACGATGTGCTCGGCCAGCTAGGCATCGACGCGGCCTTCGAACTGCACCGCTGGCATCCGATCGAGGAAGAGTGGGAAAGGCCCGACGTCGCGATGCCGCACACCGAGGCTGAGCGCCAAGCCGAGCACCAGCGGCTTGAGGACGCCGAGACCGCCGCATCGCTGGGCAGCGGGACCGCGCAGTGGGAGGCACGAGCCGAGTTGCCCTCGCATCGCGAGGCTGTCGCGCTGGCAGACAAGCTGCGCGGCGAAGGCCGGCCGGTCATCAGGCGCTGGAAGTTCCTCGTCGTCAGCGCCAACGATGAAGACGACGCGAAGGAAATAGCCGAGCAGATCAGGCGGGAGGTGCCGCGCGGCGCGACCGTCCGCGCCGAGGCGTCCGGCGTGCGCCTGCCGTTCATCCCGTTCTAGCGGGCATTGGGATCCGCGGAGGGAAACTGGGCTGCCAGCGGCTGCCATGAGATGGTGGCCTGGATAGCTCACGAGATGGGCGGCACGGAATGACGGCGGCAGGCACAGACCCGGTGACCCCAGAAGCGGCGACGAATGGCCGGCCGGCTAACCGGCGAACGGTCATTCGCAGGCTGGTGTGGGCCGCGGTAAGCGGCCAGCGCGCGTCGTCGCCCGCGGTGCGCCTGTCGATCTCCGGCCCCAGCGGTGAGCCGGTCACCGCGCTCATCCCGCAGGGCCCGGAGTACACCACGCTGGCCTGCCGCGACGTGCGCAACCTGGTGCTGCCCGCGCAGCCGCCAGGAGCGCAGTTCGTCATCGGGCTGGTCCTGCGCCATCCCGAGGACGAATTGCTGCGAGCACTCCGGGTGAGCGTCGACGGCCGCACCGTCATCATCCCGCTGACTGCGGCTTGTCCGGGCGCTGGATGCTTCCCGAACGGCCCGACCGTCCGGTACCAGCCAGGGACCGCGTATTCGCATGCCTTGCGGCTCTAGGAGGTGACAGTGATGTCGCGACCGTCGATCTATGAGTTCGCCGGTGGCGAGGCGGCCTTTCTCGCGCTCGCCACCGCTCATCACGAGCGCTGCCTGGCAGATCCGGTGCTTAACCACCCGTTCTCCCATCCTGGCCATCCCGACCACCTGTGGCGGCTGGCCAGCTACTGGGCCGAGATCTTCGGGGGCCCGCCCGCGTACACGACCGGCTGCGGCGGCCACTCGGCGATGCTCGCCCTCCACGCGGGCACGGGCGCTGAGCCGGATCTCGGTGAGCGCTTCATCCGGTGCTTCGTGCAAGCGGCCGACGACGCCGGCCTGCCCGCGGACCCGCGGTTCCGCGCCGCGCTCCGGTCGTACATGACATGGGCGGTCAGCGAGGTGATGTCGTACTCCCCGGCCGGGACGCGGCCGCCATCAGGGTTGCCAGTGCCCCGCTGGTCCTGGGACGGCCTGCAGCAGACTGGCCAGGCCTGAGCTTGAGCGAGGCGGCATTCCATGGCCAACTGCCCGTTTCAT
>JASIBM010000468.1 GCA_030045175.1 Streptosporangiaceae bacterium
TCGGCCGGGGCCAGGCGCTTGAGCTGGCGGTGCTCGGTCAGGATCAGCAGCGTCGGCGTCGTCGCGTCGGTGGCCGGGGTGAGCACCACGGCCTGGCCTGCTCGCCGGCCACCTGGGACCACGATGATGTCGCCACGGCGCAGCACCCGCAGGGAGTCGGCCACCTCGGCCCGCCTGGCGGCGGCCAGGCTCGACGATAGCTCGCGCTCGCGCCTGGACAGCTCGGCCCGCATCCTGGCGTACTCGCCGAAGTCGCCGCGCTCGCACGTCACGGCGACGGCGGCCATCTGATCCCTGAGCCTGCGCGCCTGCCTGGCCAGCGCGACGACCGACCGGTCCGCCTGGAACTGGGCGAACGAGGACTCGAGCAGCCGGGAGGCACGCTGGATGCCGACCTGGCCGACCAGGTTGACCGCCATGTTGTAGGACGGCTGGAAGCTCGAGTTCAGCGGGTAGGTGCGGGTGCCCGCGAGGCCGGCGACGGCAACCGGGTCGACGCCAGGCTGCCAGAGCACGACGGCGTGTCCTTCGACGTCGATGCCGCGCCGCCCGGCCCGGCCGGTGAGCTGCGTGTACTCCCCCGCCGTCAGCTCGGAGTGCGCCTGGCCGTTCCACTTGTCGACCCTTTCGATGACGACGCTCCTGGCTGGCATGTTGATGCCGAGCGCCAGGGTCTCGGTGGCGAAGACCGCGCGGATGAGCCCGGCGGCGAACAGCTCCTCGACCACCTCCTTGAACGCGGGCAGCATGCCAGCGTGGTGCGCGGCAACGCCGCGGAGCAGGCCGGCCTGCCAGTCGTGGAAGCCGAGCACCGGCAGGTCGGCGGCGGGCAGGTCGGCGACCCGCCGCGCCACGATGGCGGCGATCTTGTCGGCTTCCTCCCGCGTGGTGAGCCGCACGCTGGCGGCCAGGCACTGCTGGACGGCCGCGTCGCAGCCCGCCCGGCTGAAGATGAACGTGATCGCGGGGAGCAGGCCCTCGCGGTCCAGCCGGGTGATCACGTCGGCCCGGCGTGGCCTGGTGAACCTCGGCTCGCGGCCGGCCTGCCTGGGCCGGCCGTCCCGGCGGGACGGGCGCGGTGGCCTGGGATCGGGCTGGGTCAGCCTGAGCAGCTCGGGGTTGACCCGGGGGTGCGGCGCGGTACCCGTGTCCGCCTTGGCAGGCCCTGCGAACAGGTCAAGCAGCCGGCCGCCGACCAGCATGTGCTGCCACAGCGGCACCGGCCGGAGCTCGTCCACGATCACCTTGGTGCCGCCACGGACCGATGCCAGCCAGTCGCCGAACTCCTCGGCGTTGCTGACCGTCGCCGACAGCGCCGTGAGGGTCACCGACTCGGGAAGGTGGATGATCACTTCCTCCCAGACCGTGCCGCGGAACCTGTCGGCGAGGTAGTGCACCTCGTCGAGCACCACGTGACGCAGGCCCGCGAGCGCCGGCGAGCCCGCGTAGAGCATGTTCCGCAGCACCTCGGTGGTCATGACCACCACGGGCGCGTCGCCGTTGATGGCGTTGTCCCCGGTCAGCAGCCCGACCCGGGCAGCGGAGTAGCGCCGCACGAGGTCGCCGTACTTCTGGTTGGACAGCGCCTTGATCGGCGTGGTGTAAAAGCACTTGCCGCCCCGTGCCAGCGCCAGGTGCACGGCGAACTCGCCGACGACGGTCTTGCCCGACCCGGTGGGCGCGGCAAGCAGCACGCCATGGCCCGCCGCGAGCGCCCGGCAGGCCTCGAGCTGGAAGTCGTCGAAATCGAAGTCATACAGCGCCTGGAACGCGGTCAGCTCCGGGTCGTCCGGCACGGTCATGCGGTCCAGGCTACGGTCCGCCGGTGGCTGGGCGCGCCCGCCACCGGGCTGCCCTCGCGCGGCGCGGCGGGCCCGGCGCGCCGGTCAGGCGCGGCTACTCGTCGAAGTCGGCGTCGCTCAGGTTGGCGGAGACCAGCGGGTCCTTGTCAAGCCCGTACTCGGCGACCTCCTCCGGCGTCAGGCCCGGGTACACCACGCCCCTTCGCGCCTTGCGACGGTCGTGCGCCCAGGCGAACACCTCGGCGGCCTCGACGAGCACCACGCAGGGGACGGCGAGCAGCAGCATGCTGATCGGGTCCGGGCTCGGCGTGGCGACCGCGGCGAACGCGAACACGCCGAAGATGATCATCCTGCGCCACCTGGCGAACCGCTTGTGGGTCAGCAACCCGGCCAGGTTGAGCAGGACGAACACCAGCGGCAGCTCGAAGGAGAGCCCGAAGATCAGCAGCATCGCCGTCGCGTAGCCGAGGTAGCTGTCGATGGTGATGAACGTGCTGGCGCCGGCGGGTATCAGGCTGAGCAGGAAGCGCAGGCCCTTCGACATTGCGAAGTACGCGATCGTGCCCCCGATGGCGAAGAGCGGGACCGCCGAGCCAGCGAAGAAGTAAGCCCAGCGCCGCTCGTGCCTGTGCAGCCCGGGGGCGATGAACGCCCACAGCTGATACAGCCACAGCGGCGAGGTGAGGACGACCCCGGAGACGAACGCGATCTTCAGGCGCAGGAAGAACGCGTCGAACAGCCCGGTCACGATGAGGGTGCAGCGCCCGTGCCCGGCTATCCCTGCCGGGTTCGTGTAGCGCGGCCCCAGCCGGCAGTACGGCGCTTCGAGGAAATGCCACACATGCGGGTAAATAAACCAGCCGACGATGGCCCCCACGGTGACCACGAGCGTCGCCTTGAGTATCCGGTTGCGTAGCTCGCGGATGTGCTCGATGAGCGGCATCCGGGCCTCGGGATTCGTGACCCGGCGACTACGAGGCACCCGGAGCCTGCGGGTGCCAGCGTCTGGCGCCGGGCTGTCCTGCTGATCGGACATCACCGGCCCCTTGGTTCAGGACCGCGCGTCGCGGCTCGGCTCGGCCGGGGCCGGGTCGCTGGCCGGCCTCGCGTCGCTACCCGCCGACGCGCGCTGCAAGTCCTGTATCTGCCGCTGCAGGTCCGCGATCTGCGCCTGCGTGGCCGCGTCGGACGACGGGCGCGGGAGCTCCGCCGCCGGCATGATGGTCCCCTGGGTGACGTTCGCTGGCTCGGACGGCCCCTCGTTCAGGCCCTCCTGCAGAGACTTCTTGAAGATGTGCATGGAGCTGCCGAGCGACTTCGCCGCGTGCGGCAGCCTGCTGGAGCCGAACAGCAACAGGGCCACGACAGCCACGATGGCCCAGTGCCACCCGCTAAACCAATCCATCTCAGTCCCCATCCTGTTAGGGTGGCGTCCGCGCGCCGATCTGACCGGGCCGTACGCCGACGCTGCTTTCGCCCGCATCGCATTCTACATCGGCAACCTGATGACCACCGCTGGTCACCCGCCCGGCATCGCCCGCCATCCGCGGCCGTTTCTGGTCATGAGATACCTCGGTGCTCATGAGTACAGCGCGAGCGCGGCGGCGGCGGCCGCCCTGACCTGCTCGGCGAGCTCCGGCGGCGCGATCACCTTGCCGTCCTCGCCGAGCCGCAGCGCCAGCCGCCTGACCCACCGGGTATCAGGGGTGCGCAGCGTCACCCGCAGCCGCCCGTCGGCGAGCTCGCTGACCCGCTCGCACGGGTAGTACTCGGCGACCCAGCGGCCCGCCTCGGCGAGCTCGAGATCCACCCGCACGTCCCCTGCCGACGGCTGGAACAGGCCAGAGTCCACGTCGACGTGCTCGGCCTCGTCAGGCACCTGCGCGGCCACGTCAAGCAACGTCAGCGCCAGCACGCGGTCGAGCCGGAACAGCCGGACCGCCTCGGCCCGCCGGCACCACGCCTCCAGGTAGGCCCGGCCCTCCACGACGACCAGCCGCATCGGGTCCACGTCGCGCTCGGTCGCCTCGTCGCGACCTGGCACGTAGTACGACAGGTGCAGCCGCCGGCGCCGCCGCAGCGCGTCGGCGACCTGAGCCTGCACATCGGCGGGCGCGCGGCCGTCCTGGTGGACGGCGACCTGCGCGCTCGCCATCCCCGCGTCGCCGGCCGCGGCCTCGAGCTTGGCGATCGTCGTGCGCAGCGCCGAGCGGTCTTGCGGCCCGGGCAGCTCCGCGAGCATCCGCAGCGCCACGAGCAGCGCGCTCGCCTCATCGGTGCCGAGCCGCAGCGGCCTGCCAATCGACTCGGCCTGGCTGACCGTGATCTCGCCGCCCTCGTACGACAGGTCGATTGGGCAGTACGGGTCAGGCGAGCGCAGCTCGACGCACCACAGCAGGTTCAGGTCGTCGACGAGCTCGGTCTCGCTGACCCCGAACGCGGCGGCCGTCTCTGCCAGGCCCACCGCCTGCCGGCTGATCACGTAGGGCACCAGCGCGAGCAGGCGCTGCAGCCGGTCGCTCGCCCCAGGCCGGCCCGTCATGCCAGGGCCCCCTTGAGCCGGCGGATGACCGCGTCCCGCAGGTCGACGGGCTCGAGCACCACCGCGTCGGCGCCGAACGAGGCGATGTAATCGGCGTACCAGGCGACGTCGGAGAACGGGGCGCGAACCAGGTCCCAGCCCGGCTCCGGCGCCGCGCGGTCCGAGCTGGCCCGCCGGCGCAGGCCGTGCCCCGCGCCCTCGCGGACCCTCAGCACCGCGTCCCGTACGGCGGGCGCCGAGGCGTCCCAGGCTCGCACCGTGTCACGCACGCTGACGCCGTCGGGCACGGTGACCGACCCCGGCGGGCCGGTGACGGTGACCGGGCCGTCGATCCGGCTCAGCCGGAACACCCGCTCCTCTCCCCGGTCGCTGTCCAGCCCGGCGACGTACCACCGGCCGTGCCTGTTCACCACGCCCCAGGGCTCGAGGTTCCTGCGCTGCGCGGCGGCGCGGCCCGCCGCCTGGTAGCTGAAGCTCACCGGCCGCCGGTCTCGCACCGCCCGCCACAGCGGCCCGAACGCGGCCTCGCCGGTCTGCAGCCTGGGCTCGATGCCCGGCTGACTCACTTCCTCGGCCTCGACGCCGGCCGCTCGCAGCTTCAGCAGCCCGCCCGCGGCGGCACCAGCCAGCTCGGCGCGCTGCCACACCCGGGCGGCCAGGCCGAGCACGGCCGCCTCGGCCGGCTCGAGCGCGATTTCCGGCAGCTCATAAGCCTGGCGCGAGATCCGGTAGCCGGTCTCCTCGTCGGTGACCGAGTTGACCCCGGTCTCGAGCGGGATGCCGAGCTCGCGAAGCTCGTCCTTATCCCGCTCGAACATCCGCTTGAACGCCTCGGGCGTGTCCGGGTAGCCGGGCACGGCGTCGCGGATCTGCCACGCGGTCAGGTACCTCCGCGATGACAGCAGGCACACGACGAGGCTGAGCAGCCGCTCGGTCTTCTGCTTCGACATCGCCGCCTCCGCGCGCCCTATTCCCGCAGTGCTGGCCCGGGGGACTTCCCGCAGTGCTGGCCCGGGGGACACGGCGCTCCCGGGGGCACCCCGGACCCCGATGGCCGGAACGCTCCGCAACTGACGGTACCTCGCGCGGGGATCTCGCGGCGGATTGTCACGGCTTCGCGCGGCGCGGCTTCCCCCGGCGCTACCCTGCCACCGTGATCAGGTGGCGCCGCGGCGTGGTGGCCGCTGTCAGGCGGGAGTGGGCAGGCGCGGTCGAGCTCGACGTGACAGTACCCCCTGGGACAGCGGCGGTGCGCGCGCTCGCTTACCCGCGGCTGACCGGCCGCCCCGAGCCTGGCGACGAGGTGCTGCTCAACGCCGGGGCGCTTGAGCTTGGCCTGGGTACCGGCGGCTACGCGCTCGTGATCGCCATTCCTGACCGCCTGCCGCCCGACCAGCCCGGCCCCGGCCACCTGGTGAAAGCCAGGTACACGCCGATGCAGGCGATCGTGGCTGGAGCGGACGAGCAAGGCTCCGCGCACCACGACACCCTGCGTGACGCCGACGACATCGAAGGCATCGGCGTCGTGATCGCCGACCTGCACTCGGCGCTGCCCGCGGTGCTCGCTGGCTTTCATGCACAACGGCCAGGGCCGGCCAGTCCCGGCGGGCGAGCTGGATCATCCCGCGTCGCCTATCTCATGCTCGACGGCGGGGCGCTCCCTGCCTGGTTCTCGCGCACGGCGGCGACGCTGCGCGAGATCGGCTGGCTCGCCGGGATCGTCACGGTCGGGCAGGCGTTCGGCGGCGACGTCGAGGCGGTCACCGTGCACAGCGGCCTGCTCGCGGCCAGGCACGTCCTGGGCGCCGAGCTCGTCGTCGTCGCGCAGGGCCCGGGCAACCTGGGCACGGGGACGCGCTGGGGCTTCTCTGGCGTCGCCGCCGGCGAGGCGGTCAACGCGGTGGCCGTGCTCGGCGGCCGCCCGGTCGCCTCGCTTCGGGTCAGCGACGCGGACCCGCGCGAGCGGCATCGCGGCATCTCGCACCACAGCCTGACCGCGTACGGCCGGGTCGCGCTGGCAAGGGCCGACGTCGTCGTGCCCGACCTGCCAGGCGAGCTCGGGGCGCGGGTGCGCGCGGAGGCCGAGCCGCTGCGCAAGCGGCATGACCTCGTCCTGGTCAGCGTGGCCGGCTTGCGCGAGGTGCTCGCGGACTGCCCGGTGCCGCTGTCGACGATGGGCCGCGGCCTGGATCAGGACCTGGCGTATTTCCTCGCGGCGGCCGCGGCCGGCCGCCACGCGGCGACGCTGGGGCCGGCCTGAAAGCTGAGCCAGGCCCGCCGGCCTTCGCGGCCGGCGCCACGATCCCTAGCCGCGCATCAGGGAGCCGGGTCCGGCCATGGGAATAGCGGATTGGCTACCAGCGTCAGGAAGAGGTCTAGAGCGTTATGCATGGCATACCGGCGCCATGAGCCCGCGGCGCCACTGCAGCCGGTGGCGTCGTCCAGCTCGCCCTTCCGCTCATCCGAGAAATCAGAGATGCCGCGGATGACCATTAGATGGGCCCGGTTGTCATGATATATAGCTCGCGCGGCTCCGCCTGCTTCCATCTCAATGGCCGCCCGAAACCGGTTAGTCTGACGAAGCCACCGACTAAATGATGCGGCTGCGCTGACTATATCACCAGTTGCGACAGGGCCGACCAGATAGTCCGGGTAATCGCCAGCCAGCGCAGGGACGCCGGCCGCGAGCACAGGATCCCTGTTGTGCTTCGTGCGCTCGCGCCACGAGCTGAAGCCTCCGCCCGCATCATGAAGGTAGCGGAAGTTATTGATATAGCTGACGATCTCCGGCTTCGCCTGCCAGGATACGCCACCGAGGTCGAATTCAACCCCATCTCCTGACTCAGCCGGCGTGGCCCGGGCCCCGTACAGGTACTCCTCGATGGAGGATGCTATGACCACGTCGCCCAAGCGCAACTTAGGGCTTAGTGCTCCTGCGATACCTACCAGGGCAAGTGCCCTGACATCGTAGCGCGCGAGCACGCTGGTCGCCGCCACTGCTGATGACGCTTGCCCCATCTCAAAGAGAACGACGGCAACTCCGCTGAGCGAGCTAGCACCGACCGCGAATGGATAGTGGTAGTACCCGCCGCCGTCGCTGCGGGGATCGCCAAAGCGAAGAATGTCGCGTGCGTAGTCGAACTCATCACGAGTCGGGATGATCAGGCATACGTCGACGGGGTTGCCCGTGCGGGCCGCACGGCCAGCAGCTGCCCCCAGATCCTGCGCGTTCCTGCGAGCCCCGAGGTCTGTGCCGTTCTTGACGATGCCGGTGTTGCCGTCACCGACCTGAATTACCTGATCGCCGACCTGACGATACTCAGTAGGCATGGGATACGCCAGTGTTATTGTTGCCGTATTGCGACACGATGTCCCCATAATTGGTTATCCAGTTATGGTAGGCGACTTTAGCATCGCCGATCGCGTCCATGATCGTTCGTATCAGTTCCTCGATAACGCTCCGGTCAGGGCTTGCCAGCAGAGTCTGCGGATCGCCTGAGGTCTGGATCATCAGGAGGTGATACGCTATTTTCCTGCGCTCCTTCTGGATGGCTCGGATAAGCTTAATCGTGCTCACCGCGGAGCAGGCCAGAACTCCGAGTATTGCATACGTGCCCGCGTTATGCACATGGAGTATCGCCATTATGATAGCCGCCAGGATACCGAGGCCTATCCACTTCGCCAGTGCCTTGAGATAGTCCTTCACCGGCGTGCCACGTCTCGGGTATACTGTCCTTACTTGCGCCCTGGCGATGTTTCGGAGCGGATACGCGTCCCGGCCAATCCACAGAACCCCCTTGGCGACCTGGACCTCCGTATTAATTCCTGCCATTTCGCTCTTTCCCCCTATATGATCACGATGCGTGGCCTCGCTTGCTCATACGGTTATTAAGGCAGGCGAGCATGTATTACCACATGTTGATTGCATCGCGGTCATCTACCAGCGCTCTACCATTTCTCTTCCGATGACGCGAAGAGCCCGGAACGACGTGCGGGCCGCAGCGCTGTCAGCCGGTAGCGGCCAGGATGTCGATGACGAACACCAGCGTGTCGGTGCCCTTGATGCCGACCGACGGCTGCCCGGCCTTGCCATAGCCATCGGCCGGGGGCACCACGAGCATTACCCTGCTGCCCACCGGGACCCCGACGAGGCCGGTCTTCCACGCCGTGATGACGTTGTCCAGCGGGAACGAGGTCGGCGGCGCACCCGGCTGAGCCTTCGTCGGCCAGTCGTTGTTGAACTCCTTGCCCGTTCGCCAGATTGAGCCGATGTACCTCGTGACGAGCGTTTGCCCTGCCTTCACCGCCGGGCCGGTGCCCTTGATCAGCGTGGTCACCACCAGGCTGGTCGGCGGGGCCTTCTTGGGGAACGTCAGGCTCGGCGCCTGGCCCGGTGTCGCCTTGACCGTGGGCAGCGCGCCTCCGCCGTTGCTGACCTGCTTGCCCGACGCGCTCGTCGTCGGCGTGAACGCCTCGGTCGGGTCGATGACCCAGACCATCGTGTCCGTGGGCTTCACGCCGAGTTGCGGCTGGCCCTGCTTCCCGTAGCCGTACTTGGGCGGCACGACAGCGAGCTCGCGGCTGCCGATCCGCGCACCGGTCATGGCTCGCTGCAGGCCAGTAAGCCCGAGATTGACCGGAAGAAGCTGCGGGCCCGTCGCGTAGGTGGAATAGATCAGCTTGTGGGTGGAGCCGCGCCAGACGAAGACGTCGAAGTTCGCGAGGTAGGAATCCAACGCGGTCAGGGCGGCGCCGTGCCCCGCCGTCACGGTCTTGGTGACCAGCGAGCCGCTCGCCGGCTCGGCGGGGATCTTGACGGTGGGCGCCTTGCCCACGGCGCCGGCGACTGTGACCGACTTGTTGGGGTTGGCAGGCGTGGCGGACGAGCACCCCGCCAGCGCGATGCCGACGGCTAGCACGGTGCCGACGGCGGGCGGGGTGAGGAGCGCAGCGGTCAGGCGTCGCATGAGATTTCCCTGATTCGGCGTGAGACTTCGGTTTCGTGGCGCGGCTAGCTTAGCGGACCGGCCTTGGCTGGCTGGCCCGGACCGGGGGTCTCAGATCCGGTAACCAGGCGTTGTGCGCAATTTTCCATGTTTAACTGTTTTCCAGGAATTAATCAGATATTTTACCTTCGATCAGGCCCCGCGACAGGCGCTCAGCGCCCAGTAGCCCGGCGTGTACCGGCGTTAGGCAGGTCTTGAGGCTAGTCACCGCGCATCGCACGACAGGCAAGTCCAGGAGGGCAGCACGCCACGCGGCGCCAGGGCAGGCCCCGGCCCGGGTCAGGCGAGCGGGCCTGGTGGCCACCGTGGCCATGCTCGCGGGCGGCCTGGTCGCCGTCGTCGCGGCCTTCGCGGGCGGCATGGTCGCGACGCCGCTGCCCGGCCAGTCAGCCAGCCCGGTGGCCACCGACGCCATCAGCAGCGTCAGCCGCGCGGGCCTGGCTAGCCCTGGCTACCCGGACAAGATCAGCGGTAGTACCGTCGCGGCCCGCTCGCGGCCGGCGAAGCCGGCCAGCAAGGCCAGGACACGGCGGCCCGAGCGCCCGGCAGCCCGTCCCGCCGCCCGGTCGGGCGGGCACCATGTCGCGCGTCATGTCGCGCGCACCTGGTGGGAAGAGCGCCAGGTCGCGCGCCACACCACACGGACCTGGTGGGAAGAGCGCCAGGTCGCGCGTCATGTCGCACGGGCCTGGTGGGAGGACCACCTGATCGCGCGTCATGTCGCCGGAGCCTGGCCGGGTAAGCGCCCGGTCACCCGCCGCGCCGCCGTCGCCAAGCGCGCCAGCTCCAGTCCAGGCAAGAGCACCACGGCCAGCACGCTGCATTGCTCCGGGTCGAGCGCGATGCTCCCGGAGAACTACGTGACCATCGTGAGCTTCCTGATCAAGCACGGGTACACCAGGCTCGCGGCCGCCGGGATCGCGGGGAACATCTGGCAGGAATCCCAGGGCAACCCCGAGGCGGTGGGCTCCGGCGGCGGCGGCCTGATCGGGTTCACGCCGCTGCCCGCTGGCTACGTCACGGGCAACCCGGCAGTGGACCTGCAGACGCAACTCGATGCCATCTTGACCTACAACGAGCAGTGGGCGCAGTACATCCCGGCGCTGAACGCCGCGACCAGCGCGACGCAGGCCGCGGATATCTACATGAACGACTTCGAGCGCCCCGGCATCCCGGCCGCGGCCAACCGGGAGGCGGCAGCGGTCGCTGTCGCCGGCGCCTGCGGGTTCTAGCGCGCCACCGCTGGCGGCAGCCGTCGGCGGGCAGCCGCGACCGGAACAATGGCAGCCCTGTCGGCTCAACCTTTTGACCGGCGGCGTCGTTAGCTGAGTATGCGGACGCGGGACGCCAGGACCTCCTTCGAGGAGTTCGTGCTGGCTCGCTCGGGCAGCCTGCTGCGGACCGCGCTGCTGCTCACGGGGCAGAACCGGGCCGAGGCCGAGGACCTGCTGCAGCTGGCGCTCGAGCGCGCCTACCGGCACTGGGCGCGGGTGCACGCCGCTGGCGATCCCGAACGGTACGTGCGCCGGATACTCGCCAACGCCTCCGCCGATCGCTGGCGGCGGCTGGCCCGCAGGCCGGAGCAGCCGCTTCCGGCCGGTGACGCTGGCCCGTCCACGCCGGACCTCTCGGCCGAGGTCGCCGAGCGCGACTTCCTGCTCAGGGCGCTGGCGCAACTGCCGCCGCGCCAGCGGGCCGTGATGGTGCTGCGGTACTTCGACGACATGACAGAAGCCGAGATCGCCGACGTGCTCGGCTGCAGCGTCGGCACGGTCAAAAGCCAGGTAGCGCGGGCGCTCGCGCGGCTGCGAGACGCGACCGAGCCGCGGGCCACGGCGAGCCGGGGCGCGGGAGGCTGACATGATTGAGCTTGAGCAGAAGCTGCGCGCCGCGATGCACGCGGCCGTCGGTGACGAGCAACCACCTCGCGACCTGACCGCGCGGGTGCTCAGGCGGCACCGCCGCCGCACCGCGGTGGTCGCATCGCTGAGCGTGGCGGCGAGCGCCGCCGTAGTCATCGCGGTGCTGCTCGCTGCCCTGCCCTCGCGCGGCGGCGCGCCGGTCGGCCCCCGCTCCGGCCCGTCCCCGCAGGGGCTGGGCCACCCCACCTCGAAGCTGCGCGGTGCCGCCATGCCGCCAGGCAGCGACGTGCGCCTGCTGGTGGACGGCCCTTCCCAGACAGGGTGGTACTCCACCGCGACGCGCCAGATCGTGCAGATCGCTGGCCTGCCTCCGACGTCGATCGGCTACGGCATCAGGCGCATCGACGGAGGTTATATCGCCCGCGCAGCCATCGCCGGGTCCGCCTGCTGCGACCAGAGGCCGGTCTACTACGTGGCCGACGGCGCGAAGACCGCCACCGGCGTCGGCCTCGCGGCCGCCGCGGCGCCGGCCAGCGTCGCCGGCGCCGTCTGGCTGACCTACCATCCGCGCCACGGTCCGTCCCGTGCGCAGCTGACCGGCCTCGACGGCCGGCCAATCGGCGCGCCGGTGACGCTGCCCGCCGGCAAGTCCGCTGTCATGGCCGGAGTCGGCAGCTACCTGCTACTCTCCCCGCTGGGCGATCTCGTCCCTGGGACGCGGGAAAGGCTCTGGGATCCTGCGTCCCGGCGGGTGATCCGCACCTTCGGGCAGGTCGACGCCATCGGCCCGGAGCAGATCGCGTGGGGCGGGGCCTGCGTCGGCTGCCCGGTGCACGTGCTCGACGTGCGGACGGGCGCCACCTTCAGCATCGCCATCCCGCGCGGGTCACGGGTGTTCGTCGACGGCACGCTCGGCTCTGATGAGTGGTTCAGCTCTGACGGAACGCTGCTCGCCGTCAAGCTGACCCACGGCGCCTACCGGCACATGCTCGCCGGTTCCGAGCAGCTCGCCGTGATCGACCTCGCGACCAGGCGCCTGGTCATGCTGCCCGGCGTGGACATCGGCTCGGGGACCTCCATGTTCCTCGGCTTCGGCTGGCAGCCGGGTACCCACCGGCTCGTGGTGATACTGCGCCCCCTTAACCCGCACGCCGCGACCCAGGTCGGGTACTGGCAGCCGGGAGCGGCCCGGCTACGGATAACCACGGCCCGCCTGCCGCCCAGGGTGTGGGCGATACTCGTTCAGTAACGCCGCGAGCACCGGCCGCCGGTCCGCTACATTCCCGCGATCAGCTTCTCGACCCGCTCGTCCACCGAGCGGAACGGGTCCTTGCACAGCACGGTGCGCTGCGCCTGGTCGTTCAGCTTCAGGTGCACCCAGTCGACCGTGAAGTCGCGGCGCCGTTCCTGCGCGCGCCTGATGAAGTCACCGCGCAGCCGGGCCCTGGTGGTCTGCGGCGGCACCGACTTGGCCTCGAAGATCGCCAGGTCGCGGCAGACCCGCTCGACGGCGCCGCGCTTTTGCAGCAGGTAGTACAGGCCGCGGCCGCGGTGCACGTCGTGGTAAGCGAGGTCGAGCTGAGCGACCCGGGGCGAGGAAAGCGGCAGGTCATGCTTGGCCCGGTAGCGCTCGATGAGCTGGTACTTGGTCACCCAGTCGATCTCACGGGAGACCAGGTCGAAGTCGCCGGTCTCGACCGCCCCGACGGCGCGTTCCCACAGCTCGAGCACCCGGCCCGTGACCGCGTCGCGGCCCCGCGCGTCGATGAAGGCGCGCGCCTTGGCCAGGTACTCCTGCTGGATCTCAAGCGCGCTCATCTCCCGCCCGCTGGCCAGCCTGATCTTTCTCCGGCCCGTCATGTCGTGGCTGACGTCCCTGATCGCCCTGATCGGGTTCTCCAGGGTGAGGTCGCGCATCACGGTGCCGGCCTCGACCATCCGCAGCACCAGGTCGGTCGCGCCGACCTTGAGCAGCATGGTGGTCTCGCTCATGTTCGAGTCGCCGACGATGACGTGCAGCCGCCTGAACCGCTCCGCGTCCGCGTGCGGCTCGTCGCGCGTGTTGATGATGGGCCTGGACCTGGTCGTGGCCGACGAGACGCCCTCCCAGATGTGCTCGGCGCGCTGGCTCACGCAGTAGACCGCGCCGCGCGGGGTCTGCAGCACCTTGCCGGCGCCGCAGATGATCTGCCTGGTGACCAGGAACGGTATCAAGATGTCGGCCAGCCTGCCGAACTCGCCGTGCCTGGCGACGAGGTAGTTCTCGTGGCAGCCGTACGAGTTCCCTGCCGAGTCCGTGTTGTTCTTGAACAGGTAGATGTCCCCCGCGATGCCTTCTTCCCGCAGCCTGCGGTCGGCGTCGACGAGCAGCCCCTCAAGGATCCGCTCGCCGGCCTTGTCGTGGGTGACCAGGTCGGTCAGGCTGTCGCACTCGGGGGTGGCGTACTCGGGGTGGCTTCCGACATCGAGGTACAGGCGCGCGCCGTTGCGCAGGAACACGTTGCTGCTCCGGCCCCAGGACACCACGCGGCGGAACAAGTACCTGGCCACCTCGTCCGGGGACAGCCGTCGCTGCCCGCGGAACGTGCACGTGACGCCGTACTCGTTCTCCAGCCCGAAGATTCGCCTGTCCACGGTCGCTACCAGTCCACGGCGATGTACTTGGCCTCGGTGAACTCGAGCAGCCCCTGGTGACCGCCTTCCCTGCCCAGGCCGGACTGCTTGACCCCGCCAAACGGCGCGGCCGGGTCGCTGACCACTCCGCGGTTGATGCCGACCATGCCTGCCTCGAGCGCCTCGGCCACGGCGAGCGCGCGGCGCAGGTCGGCGGTGTACAGGTAGGACACCAGGCCGTACTCGGTGTGGTTGGCCATCGCGATCGCCTCGTCGGTGCCGGTGAACCTGACGATGGGCGCGACCGGGCCGAAGATCTCCACGCCCAGGATGCCAGCCGTCGGCGGCACGTGGTCGATCACGGTCGGCGTGTAGAAGTAGCCGCGCCGGTCCGGCGCCTGACCGCCGGTGACCACCCGGCCGCCGTCCCTGGTGGCCGCCTCGACCAGGGTGGCCACCTTGGTCCTGGTGTCGGCGTTGACGAGCGGGCCGAGGTCGGTGCCGTCGTCCAGGCCAGGCCCGACGTGGAGCGCGGCCAGCCTGGCCGCGAACTTCGCCGTGAACTCGTCGGCGACGGCCTCGTGCACGAAGAACCTGTTGGCGGCCGTGCACGCCTCGCCACCGTTGCGCATCTTGGCGATCATCGCACCGTCCACGGCCGAGTCCACGTCGGCGTCGGCGAATACCAGGAACGGGGCATTGCCGCCAAGCTCCATCGAGCACTTGGTGACCGTGTCGGCGGCCGTGTGCAGCAGCTGCCTGCCCACCTCGGTCGAGCCGGTGAAGGAGAGCTTGCGCACCCGCGGGTCAGCCAGCATGGCCCCGACGACCGGCCCGGGCGCGGCCGTCGGCAGCACGTTGACCACCCCGTCGGGCACCCCGGCCTCAGCCAGGATGGCGGCGACGGCGAGCGCGGAAAGCGGAGTCTCCTTGGCGGGCTTCAGCACCACGGTGCAGCCGGCCGCGAGCGCCGGCCCGATCTTGCGGGTGGCCATCGCGGCCGGGAAGTTCCACGGCGTCACGAGCACGCTGACGCCCACCGGCTGGTACTGCACCAGGATCCGGTTGGCCCCCGACGGCGCGGTCGTGACCGTGCCATCGATCCGCACCGCCTCCTCGGCGTACCAGCGGAAGAACTCAGCGGCGTAGGTGACCTCGGCACGGGCGTCTCGCAGCGCCTTGCCGTTCTCCAGCACCATCAGCCTGGCCAGCGCCTCGGTGTCGGCGATCATGAGCTCGTAAGCCCGGCGCAGGCACTCGCCGCGCGTGCGGGGCGCGGTCGCTGCCCAGCCGGGCAGGGCCCGGTGGGCGGCGTCTACCGCGTCGATCGCGTCAGCGGCGGTCGCCGCGGCGACCTCGGTGATCGGATCCTCTGTCGCCGGGTCGATGACCGGCAGGGAGCCGGCCCGCCCGGCCGACCACTGACCTCCGATCAGCAGCTCGGTCGGCGCGCTCATGCCGGTGATGCTCGCCAGGTCAACAGCCACGATCTCCTCCGATGTCAAGACGTAAGCTGAGGCTATCAACGGCGCACTCATACCCTGGCAGAGCCGCCGTCAACTGAGCCGCCGTAAACCTGAGCCGCCGGCCCCGGTCAGGCGGACTCGCCGGCCTTGCGCTCGGCCGGCGCCGGAGCCAGGCCAGGCGATCATCGGCGGTCCCGGCGCTCGCCGCTCGCTCGTCAGCTCGCTGGCGCGTCGTCACCGCCGTCCGCAGGCTCCTGGCCGGCTGGCTCGCCGGCGGGCGGCTGGCTGGCCTGCGCCGCCTCCGTTCCCGCCGTCTTCTTGGCCTTGCCTGCGCCACCCGGCTGGCTCACGCCCTGCTGCCGCGTCCCGGCCGGAACCGCCTCGGTGAGCAGGGTCTCCAGGCGGCTGCCCGTCAGCCGGCGGAACGTCCTGTGCACCTTGCTGCGATCGAGCACGGCCACCTCAAGCTGGCTGGCCTGGATCTCGATCCGGTCCCCGTTGGCCTGCGCCGCGAGGCCCGCGATGGCGGCGGCCAGCGCCCGCGACAGCGTGGCGCCCTCTGCGTACTGGTCCTTGAGCACCGTGGTGATCTTCTCGGCCTGGCCGCCCATCGCGACGTAGCCGTGCTCGTCGTTGACCGATCCGTCGAAGGTGATCCGGTAGATCTGGTCCTCGGCCAGAACCTCGGCCACCTCGGCGACAACGATCTCGACTTCGAACGGCTTGGGGCTGTCGGTGAAGATCGTGCCGAGCGTCTGGGCGTACCAGTTGGCCAGCCCGCGCGCCGTCACGTCCTGGCGGTCGTACTGGAAGCCAGTCATGTCCGCGTACCTGACGCCTGCCTTGCGCAAGATCTCGTACTCGTTGTACCTGCCCACGGCGGCGAAGGCGATCCTGTCGTAGATCTCGCTGATCTTGTGCAGCGCTCGCGAGGGGTTAGGCGCGACGAACAGTATCCCGGCGTCGTACTGGATCACGACCCCGCTGCGGCCCCGCGCGATGCCCTTGCGCGCGTAGTCCGCCTTATCCTTCATCGCCTGTTCAGGCGACACGTAGAACGGCATCGTCACCGCTGGCGCTTCCTCACTTCACTTGTGTCGGAGGGCTAAGCCGGGCCGGCTCCGCCGTGCCCGCGCGTGGGGTCGCCCGCTTACTCCGTCAATGCCTGGCGCAGCGCCGAGCTCGGGCCGTCCGGCAGGCTCATCCTGCCCGACAGCACCGACTGGGCGTACGAGCCTGCCTCCTCATCGGTCAGCCGGTGATAGCCGTCGGCAGTCACGGTGACGACGACCGGGTAGATCCGCCTGGTCATGTCGGGCCCCCCGGTCGCTGAGTCGTCGTCGGCCGCGTCGTAGAGCGCCTGCATGCAGGCCAGGATCGCGTCAGAGGGCCCCATCTGGTCGACGTACAGCTTCTTCAGCGACCCGCGGGCGAATACCGAGCCCGAGCCAATCGAGTGGAACCTGTGCTCTTCGTAACGGCCGCCAGCGACGTCGTAGCTGAAGATCCGGCCCACACCCTCGTCAGTGTCATAACCAGCGAAGATCGGCACCACCACCAGCCCTTGCATGGCACCGCCCAGGTTCGCGCGGACGATCCCGGCCAGCCGGTTGGCCTTACCTTCCAGTGACAGTTCCCTGCCCTCAAGCTTCTCGTAGTGCTCGAGCTCAACCTGGAAGAGCCGCACAAGCTCGATGCCGATGCCAGCCACCCCGGCGATCCCGATGCAGGAGTACTCGTCGCTGCGGAACACCTTTTCGATGTCCCGCTGGGAAATCATGTTCCCGGCGGTCGCCCGGCGGTCGCCCGCCATCACGACGCCGCCGTTGAACGCGGCGGCCACGATCGTGGTCCCGTGCGGCAGGCCGGCGACGATGCCGGCCGCCACCTCGACGCCGCCGCCGCCAGGGAGCAGCTCCGGCGCGATCGTGGTAAGGAAATCAGCGAACGAAGACGTCCCCGCGGTCATGAACGGGGCGGTCATCAACCGGGCGGCAGGGTCATAACCCAAGGCGGTCCCTTCCTCGTGCGCACCATACGCCACCGACCTTACTGCGATGGCGCCGTCTGCGGCAGATCATCGGCGTGGCCGTCACTGCCCGCCCTTCTGCACATATGACCGGACGAATTCCTCGGCGTTCTCCTCGAGCACCTCATCGATTTCGTCGAGGATCGCGTCCACGTCGTCGGCTAGCTTCTCCCGGCGCTCCTCACCTTCCTTGGTGCTCTGGTCCTGCTCGTCCTGCTCGTCCTGACCCCGCCGGGTGGTATGCCGCTGTCCCCCGGTGTCCTTCGTCGCCATCCGAACCTCCGCTTCGTCGGCGTCCGCCTACTTAAACCTATCCTGGCCACCGCGCAGACAAGCTAATCACGGCGTTCGGACACCGTGGCCGGCGTCAGCGCCGGCCCGACGGCGATTCCTGGCCGAGCCAGCCCGCCGGGGCGCCGCGCCCATGCCACCCGCCACTTGCTGTGGTGTCAGGTGCCAGGACTGGGTATTTTCTGGGTATCAGACTGGGCATTTTGTGGGCATCGGCGCTCTATCAGGACGCGACGGCTCTGGAGCGACCGGAAGGAGGCACCTGTGGAACGACCACCTTCCCCACCCGCAGGGCAGGAGCTTATCGCCGTGCTGCGTGCGCTACTTCGGGCCGGTCTGCCACCAGCCGATAACCACGCACTCGACGGGCTGCTTGCCTTGCGGGGCGTGACGGCCCGCGCCGTCAGCCCTTCCGACCGCTTCAGTCGCCTGCGCGCCCTAGACGGCTTGCTGCGCTGGCAGCTGGCGCGGTTCGAGCATCCACGGCTGGCCGAGCCAGCCCGGCTGCTGTTCGGCGCCGCGCCCGGAGCGTCTGGGTTGAAGCTGACCGAGCGGCGGGCCAGAGCCGCCGTCGCGGCCGGCTACGACGCGCACCACTTCCGCAAGTGGATCGAGCCGCAGATTTGCCGCCGCCTGGCCGCCATGCTCGCGGCCGACGATGCTGAGGCTGTAGTTCGCGCGGTGCCGCCACATCTATCGCGGCCCCACCACCCACTGCGCCTGCCAGCCGATGTATTTGCGTGGGAGGCAGCCGAGCACGAGCAGGCCATCACGGCTCTGTGGGCCGAGGTCTACGCGCTGCGCGCTGCGCTGCTGGCGGTCGCCCGCGTCGCCTGCATGCACGGCGCCATGCACCCTGAGACCGGAGCAGCCACCGAGACGGCGCTGTGGCGTGCGGCACAGCTACACCACGCCGTGCTTGAGTACCAAGATGCCTACGGGCCGCAACTACTCGGCGCCGACCCAGGCGTCGGCCCAGAGGATCTAGCCGCAGTAGCCGGCTGGCATCCAGCGCTTGACCCTCTGATCCAGCGCGAGCTGGCCGCGATGGCGGCTGTGCACCCGACCTCTGGCGACTTCCATCGTGCCCTTCCAGTTCCCGCCGCCGAGGCGGCCCAGCGCTGGCGGCAGGAACTGGCCGAACAGTCCACCACCGAACTTAGGCAGGAGCCATGGACCTGACCAGGCTGATCGACCCGCTCGGTTCCCCACGCCGCTACGTGATCACTGGCGGGCCATCCGCTGGCAAGGAAGCCGTGCTCGACGAACTGACCGCCCGCCACATCCCGGTCACCGAAGGCGAGCCGGCTCGCGAGATCTACCGCAAGCACCGCCAGCGCCTCGGCCGCCACCTGCAGGTCGGCGACCGACGCGAATACTCACGTGAGGTACTTGAAGTTTTCATCGCCGAATACACCACGCACAAGCACGGCCTGCGCTTCTACAACCGCGGCATCCCCGACGGATACGGCTGGGATGCCTTCTTTGGCCTAGGTCCCTACCCGGAACTGGAGGCGGCCAGCCGGGCATACCGGTACGAGGCGGTGTTCGTCCTTGACCCGCTCGACGACTTCGAGAGCGAAGACGACCTCGTGTTCGCCAAGGACCGAGAAATCCGCCGCGTGCACGAGCTGATCGTGCAGGGCTACTACGACGCCGGATACAGCCCGATCTTCATTCCCGCAGACGAGCCGGCCCGCCGGGTTGATCAGATCCTCGCCAACATCCCCGCCCCTGCCGAATGACGAGCGACGGGAGAGATAGCCGCCGTGCCCACCGAGAATGCCTTCGACCTCATCAGTCCGAACACCGTCCTAGCCAACGCGATGCTGCGCACCGTAGACATGGTCCGTCCCCGGATCGAAGCCACCCACCCTGACCGCGTCGCCCTGTGCGTTGGCGCTCAGATCAACGGCGCACCGCACCTGGGCACCGCCTTAGTCCAGACCGCCGCATTCCTGCTCGCCAAGGCCGTCAAGCGCACCTTCAACGTCGACGCCATCGTCCGATTCGGCGCCCTGGACAACGCCCCATACGACATCCGGCTCGATCCGGAGACTCACCACGCCTACCAGCAGACCTACTTCCACGCTCTGGGCGCAGCGAAGATCGGGGAACTGATCGAGACCTACTACCGCGCGTTCTTTGACTCGCTTGCGGACGCCACCGGCGTGGACTACGAGACCGAGACCTACACCGCCCAGCAGGCCGACCCCATCTTCCGGCACGAGTTCCTGGCCACCCTTGGTCACTTCAACTCGATCCGCTGGCCCCTGGCCCCTTCCCACGGGCAGGTTCACCTGCGCTTCCCTTGCCCGCAGTGCGGCTGGGCGGAGAAGCGTGCTGAACGCACCCGCCTAGCCGTAGTCGGGTCCGGCGGCGCCGAGTTCAGCGCGGTCTGCACAGACCACGGTGACTACAAAGTCGCTATCACTCCCGACTCGACCGCCTACCTCGATCTAGCCACCCTCTACCGCAACCTGGTAAAGGAGCGCGTCGCCGCCCGCGACCACATCACGCTCTGCGTCATGATCAAGGGCGGGGACTGGGCGTTCGGCTGCCAACTAATCGACGAGGCCTTCGCCCACCTCCCAGGATCTCCGGCCCCGCCGCGCGTGTTTACCCCCATGGTCCTCACCGATACGGGCGCCAAGCTGTCAAAGTCCCTGATCCGCGAAGGGAAGGTGGCCCCGCCGCCGGGCGCGAAGCCGTGGATGCTCGACACCACGATGTGGGAAGGCACCATCGACTCCCTCGTCGACGCGATGGTTTGGCTGGTCGGTCGCATGATGTCCGACCCGAAGCACTTCTACCGCTCCTACACCACCCAAGAACTGGACCGCCTGATGACGACCCGCCCCAGATCGGCCCCGACCATCCGCGCCCGCGAGATGAACTTGTACCGCCGCTATTTTGACCTAGTCGCCGAAGGCCGCAAGACCATCGAAGTTCGAGTGCGATACCCGAACCTGCGCACCCTCGCCCCAGGCGACCACATCCGCTTCGTCTGCGGTCGCGACGAATGTCTCACTCGCGTCACACGCGTGGCCGTCTACAACTCCTTCGAGCAGATGATCGACACCGAGGGACCAGCCAACGTCAACCCTGACTCGCCACGCGACCAGCAGCTTGCCAGCATCCGCCGGATCTACGGACCGGAGAAGGAAGCCCTCGGCGTCCTCGCCATCGAGATCGAGCGCGCTGGAAGCTGAGATGGCCTCCAGGGCATAGGTCAGCGATAAGCGCCGCGGTCGTGCCGCCCGGCGCGCCCCTGTGCGCGGTTCTGAGGCTATTTACCGGTCAGCGCGGTCACGAGCTCAGCCGCCGTCTGGCAGCGGTCCAGGAGGGCGCCTACGTGCGCCCTGGTGCCGCGCAGCGGCTCGAGCGTGGGGACCCGTTGCAGCGACTCACGGCCCGGGATGTCGAAGATGACCGAGTCCCAGGACGCGGCGGCGACCGAGTCCGGGTACTGGCGCAGGCACCGGCCACGGAAGTAGGCCCTGGTGTCCTCGGGCGGCTCGGTCATGGCCCGCTGCACGTCGGCCTCATCGAGCAGCCGCCCGACCCGCCCGGACGCGGCCAGCCTGTTGTACAGGCCGCGATCGGACCGCACGTCGGAGTATTGCAAGTCGACGAGCTGCAGCCGCGGGTGACTCCAGCCGATCCCGTCCCTGGTGCGGTAGCCGTCGATGAGCTGGAGCTTGGTCACCCAGTCAAGCTCGCCTGCCAGCCGCATCGGATCGTCGGCCAGCCTGGTGAGCGCGGACTCCCACTTGTCGAGCACGTCGCAGGTGAGCTCGTCCACGTCAGAGCCGAACCTGTCCTGGGTGTACTTGCGTGCCAGCTCCAGGTACTCCATCTGGACCTGCACCGCCGTGAGCTTCCTGCCGCTGCGCAGCGGGATCAGGTGCCTGCAAGACGGGTCATGCGAGATCGCGCGGAGCTCGGCCACCGGGCCCTCGATGGACAGGTCCGCCCCGAGGAAGCGATCTTCGATCATCGAGAGCACGAGCGAGGTGGTGCCCAGCTTGAGGTAGGTGGACAGCTCGCTCATGTTCGCGTCACCGATGATCACGTGCAGCCTGCGGTACTTCTCCGGGTCCGCGTGCGGCTCGTCCCTGGTGTTGATGATCGGCCGCTTGAGCGTGGTCTCCAGGCCGACCTCGACCTCGAAGAAGTCGGCGCGCTGGCTGATCTGGAATCCTTCCTCCCTGCCATCGGCGCCCCGGCCGATCCGGCCGGCCCCGCACACCACCTGCCTGGTGACGAAGAACGGGGTGAGGTTCCTGACGATCTCCGCGAACGGGGTCGACCGGCTCATCAGGTAATTCTCGTGGCAGCCGTAGGAGGCGCCCTTATTGTCGGTGTTGTTCTTGTACAGCTGGATCGGCGCGGTCCCTGGCAAGGCGCTCGCCTGCGCGGCGGCCTCCTCCATCACCCGCTCCCCCGCCTTGTCCCACAGCACGGCGGAGAGCGGATCGGTACATTCCGGCGAGGAGTATTCAGGGTGCGCGTGATCAACATAAAGCCGGGCGCCATTGGTCAAGATAACATTTGCCAGCCCGAGGTCCTCGTCCGTGAGCTGGCTCGCGTCCGCGGTGTCCCTGGACAAGTCGAACCCGCGTGCGTCGCGCAGCGGGTTCTCCTCCTCGAAATCCCAGCGCGTCCTGCGCGCCCTCGCTGCGGTCGCCGCGTGGTAGGCGTTGACGACCTGAGACGACGTCACCATCGCGTTAGCGCCGGGCTGGCCGGGCACGGAAATGCCGTACTCGGTCTCGATGCCCATCACGCGGCGGACGCTCATGACTGCAAGACTAATGCTGCCCGGCAGGCGCCCTTGCGGCCGAGCGCGGCTCTAGCGGCCAGCGTCTCGTCGCGTATCGGATATGTGTCACAGGTACTGGCCGGTGTTCGCCACGGTGTCGATCGAGCGGCCGGCCTCGTTGCCGCTCTTGCCAGAGACCAGCGTCCTGATGTATACGATCCGCTCGCCCTTCTTGCCGGAGATCCTGGCCCAGTCGTCCGGGTTCGTGGTGTTGGGCAGATCCTCGTTCTCGCTGAACTCGTCGACGCAGGCCGACAGCAGGTGCGCCACGCGCAGCCCCTTCTGGCCGGTCTCGAGGAACTCCTTGATCGCCATCTTCTTCGCCCGGTCCACGATGTTCTGGATCATCGCGCCCGAGTTGAAGTCCTTGAAGTACAGCACCTCCTTGTCCCCGTTGGCGTAGGTCACCTCGAGGAACCTGTTCTCCTGGGTCTCGCTGTACATGCGCTCGACGACCCGCTGGATCATCTCGGCGACGGTCGCCGTTGCCGAGCCGCCGTGCTCGGCGACGTCATCTGGGTGCAGCGGCAGCTCCGCCACCACGTACTTGGAGAAGATGTCCCTGGCCGCCTCGGCATCCGGCCGCTCGATCTTGATCTTCACGTCGAGCCTGCCCGGGCGCAAGATGGCCGGGTCGATCATGTCCTCGCGGTTGGACGCGCCGATCACGATGACGTTCTCCAGGCCCTCGACGCCGTCGATCTCGCTCAGGAGCTGCGGGACGATGGTGTTCTCGACATCGCTGGACACGCCAGAGCCCCTGGTGCGGAAGATCGAGTCCATCTCGTCGAAGAACACGATCACCGGCATGCCCTCGCTGGCCTTCTCCCTGGCCCGCTGGAAGACCAGCCTGATGTGCCGCTCGGTCTCGCCGACGTACTTGTTCAGCAGCTCAGGGCCCTTGATGTTGAGGAAGAAGCTCTTGCCCTCCTTGGCCGCCTCGCCGCCGGCACCGTCGGCCTGGATGGCGAGCTGCGCGGTCCGCCTGGCCACCTGCTTGGCCAGCGAGTTGGCCACCGCCTTGGCGATCAGCGTCTTGCCGCAGCCGGGCGGCCCGTAGAGCAGCACGCCCTTCGGCGGCCGCAGCTTGTGCTCCTTGAACAGGTCGGCGTGCAGGTAGGGCAGCTCGATCGCGTCCCTGATCTGCTCGATCTGCGACGCCAGCCCGCCGATCAGGTCATAGGTGATGTCCGGGACCTCTTCGAGTATCAGCTCCTCGACCTCGGCCTTGGGTATCCGCTCGTACACGTAGCCCGATCGGGGCTCGAGCAGGAGCGAGTCGCCGGCCCGCAACGTGCCCGCGAGCAGCGGCTCGGCCAGCCTGACGATCCGCTCCTCGTCGGCGTGCGAGATCACCAGTGCCCGGTCGCCGCCCTCGAGCAGCTCCTTGAGCATCACGACCTCGCCGACGGTCTCGTAGCCGAGCGCGATCACCACGTTGAGCGCCTCGTTCAGCACGAGCTCCTGGCCCGGCCGCAGGTGGGCGACGTCGACGGCCGGGCTCACCGAGACCCGCATCTTCCTGCCGCCGGTGAACACGTCGGCGGTGCCGTCGGCGTTGGCCTGCAAGAACACGCCGAAGCCTGACGGCGGCTGAGCCAGCCTGTCGACCTCTTCCTTGAGCGCGATGATCTGGTCCCTGGCCTCGCGCAAGGTCGCGGCTAGCCGTTCGTTCTGGCCGGTAACAGTGGCGAGGGAGGCCTCGGCCTGGGTCAGCCGCTCCTCGATCAGCCTGGACGCGCGCGGCGACTCCGCTAGCTTGCCGCGAAGCGCCGCCACCTCCTCCTCAAGGAAGGAGATCTGGTCCGTCAGGACCTTGACCCTGACCTCGTCATCATGGCGTCCGGCGCGAGCGCTGTCGTCACGAGAGGCCATGCCTCTCACCCCCTCCTGAGAGCGGACTTACCTAGACCCTACCTACGCGCGGTCATTCCGTAACCTCGCGCGGACCTCCGGTCTAGCCTTTTCTGCTGGTTCGATCCCGTCCTGCCGTCGCATCGTTACTCATCACCGGCCTGATAGTCCAGCAACCCGACGGGACTGGCCGCCAACTTTCCGTTATGCCTGATATATTACTTATCTTGCCGACTCGAGCTCGTCGGCCTGGGCACCCTTCGCCGGGCGGCGGCGCCGCGGTGGCGCGCTCACCCCCCTGGCGAGCCGGCGGGCGGTCACCAGGAAGCCAGTGTGCCCGACCATCCGGTGCTCGGGCCTGACGGCGAGGCCCTCCACGTGCCAGCCGCGCTGCAGTGCCTCCCAGGCCGCTGGCTCATCGAAGCCACCATGCCCGCGCAGCGCCTCGACCACGCGCGAAAGCTGGGTTGTGGTGGCGACGTAGCAGCAGATCAGCCCGCCCGGATTCAGGCAGTCAGCGGCCGGCGCCACCTGATCCCACGGCGCGAGCAGGTCGAGCACCACCCGGTCGGCGCCCGCCTGGCCCGCTGGCCTGGCCGGGAAGTCGCCGATGACCAGCCGCCAGGCGGGATGCGGCCCGCCGAAGTAGGCTTCGACGTTGCGCCTGGCGACCCCGGCGAAATCCGCCCTGCGCTCGAACGACACGAGCAGCCCGGCCTCCCCGACGGCGCGCAGCAGCCAGCAGGACAGCGCGCCGGAGCCCGCCCCTGCCTCGAGCACCCGGGCGCCTGGGAAGATGTCGGCGAGGCCGACGATCTGGGCCGCGTCCTTGGGATAGACCACGGCGGCGCCGCGCGCCATCGACACCGTGTAGTCGGCGAGCAGTGGCCGCAGGGCCACGTAGGCCGTGCCGCCCGACGCCCGGACGACGCTTCCCTCGTCCGCGCCGATCAGGTCATCGTGCGCCACCGAGCCACGGTGGGTGTGGAACGACTGGCCGGGGGCGAGCACGAGCCGGTGCCTGCGCCCCTTGTCGTCGGTGAGCTGGACGTGGTCACCGGGTTGGAATGGCCCGCGCCGCTGGAAGATCACGCCGCACAGGCTAGCGCCCCGGCGCTTGCCCGTGCCGGTGCTTGCCCGTCCCGGTGCTTGCCCGCCTCGCGCCCCGTCACACCCCGGCGAACGCCAGGTCGAGGTCGGCCGTCGCGAGCACGCCGGCCACCTGGCCGGTCTGCTCGATCAGCAGGTACTCACTCGCGGGAGTCTGCTGGACCGCCTTGACCAGGTCTATGCCAGACAAGTCCGCGGAGAGCACCATGCCAGGCTCGAGCGTGCGGGCGAGTGACCCGACGTCGACCCAGGGCCTGCGCTCCATCGGCGTGGCCTGGACGGCTGACTCGGCCACGATCGCGGTCGGCTCGTTGTCGTGGTCCACGATCACCAGCGCCCGCGCCCCGGTGACCTGCGCGCGCCTGACGGCCTCGGCGAGCGGGAGGCTCGCCACCACCGGGATCGCCCGCCTGGCCAGGTTCCTCGCGCTGACCATGGGCAGCCGCTCGCGGATCCTGGCGGACTTGATCGCCTGCGTGCTCTGCAGCCAGATGAAGACGGCGATGAACAGGAGCCAGATCCAGGACAGGCTGATCACCGAGTTGGAGGTGCTGTCGCGCTGGACGTACAAGGTGACGCCGACCACCGCGATCGCGAGCACCCGGCCGGCCCAGGCCGCGGCGATGGTCGCCGACACCTGGTTCCCCGTCAGCTTCCACACGCCTGCGCGGAAGACGCGGCCGCCGTCGAGTGGCAGCCCAGGCAGCAGGTTGAAGATCCCGACCAGCACGTTCGCCCAGAAGAGCTGCACGATCACGTCGTGCGTCAGGCCATGCCCCACGACGTGGGCGAGCACGTAGCCGACCCCGGCGATGGCGAGCGACACGAGCGGCCCAGCCACCGAGATGAGCGCCTCGCGGCCCGGTGACGCGGGCTCCTGCTCGATCTCCGACCAGCCGCCGAGCGGGTAAAGCAGCACGCGGCGTACCGGCAGGCCGAACCCCCGCGCCACGACGCAGTGCGCGAGCTCGTGCACGAGCACGGAGGCGTAGAGCAGCACCACGAAGGCGGCGGCCACGATGTACTTGTCCTGCGTGGTGACGATGTGCATCTGCTGCTCGGCCGGGCTGGTCGCGTACATCCAGACGAGCACGACGGCGAAGATCAGCCAGTAGGGCGAGATGTAGACCGGGATGCCGAACGGCCTGGCGATGACGATGCCCAGCCTCGGGTCGCGCCTTGGCCCTGGCGCCTGCGATCCCGTGCTCGCCGCGCCGCGGTTCGGCCCAGAAGTTGCCACAACACGATGTTACGTGCTGTGGCGCGCGGCTGCCCGCCACGCGATCGCGCGCGCCCGGCGAGCGCGAGCCGAGTTTGTCGGCGGCGCGGGCTACCCTGCCAAGGGTGAGCGAGACCACCTGTCCAGCGGAGCACGTCACCGAGCCGGTGACCGGCGTCACCGGCCCGTCGCTGTCACCGTCCAGGGCCGCGGACTTCCTGACGTGCCCGCTGCTCTACCGGTTCCGGGTGGTGGACAAGCTGCCCGAGCCGCCCAGCGCCGCCGCCGCGCGCGGCACGCTCGTGCACGCCGTGCTCGAGCGGCTGTTCGACCAGCCCGCGGCGGACCGCCGCCCCGAGGTGGCCGTGGCGCTGCTCGAGCCCGAGTGGGACCGGCTGGTCACAGAAGAGCCCGAGCTCGCCGGGTTGTTCGGCGACGAGGCCGAGCGCGCGGGCTGGCTGGCGCAGGCGAGGGAGATGCTCGGCCGCTACTTCACGCTCGAGGACCCGACCAGGCTGGAGCCCGCCCACAGGGAGCTTGCCGTGCAGGCCGTGCTCGGGTCGGGCCTGCGGCTGCGCGGCTACATTGACCGCCTCGACGTCTCGCCCAGCGGGGACGTCAGGATCGTGGACTACAAGACAGGGACGGCGCCACGGGAGGACTTCGAGGCACGGGCGCTGTTCCAGATGCGGTTCTACGCGGTCACGCTCTGGCGCAGCGAGGGCACCGTGCCCAAGGTGCTCCAGCTCATGTACCTGGGCAACGGCGAGGTCATGCGGTACGAGCCCGACGCCGCCGACCTGGCCGCGACCGAGCGCAAGATCGAGGCACTGTGGCGGGCGATCGAGCGGGCCAGGTCATCAGGCGACTGGCGGCACCGGCCGGGCAAGCTCTGCGCCTGGTGCCCGCACCAGGCGCTCTGCCCCGCGTTCGGGGGCACGCCGCCGCCCCTGCCGGCGGTCCCGCCCGCGACGCCGCCGCCGGCGGGGGCGTCTCCCGGTGCCGGCGCGGCTAGCGGAGACGAGATAGTACTTGACTCACGGGATCGAGATAGTACTTAATTGAGCTGGCGGGCGGGCGGCGCTGAGTGCCGCGACTGCGAAAGCGGGTGGACATGGCGATCATCGAGGCTCACGGGCTGGCGCGAACCTTCAGGAGCCGCAGGGGATCCGTCGACGCCGTGCGCGGCGTGGACCTGACGGTCAAGCAGGGGGAGATCGTCGGCTTCCTCGGCCCCAACGGGGCGGGCAAGACGACCACGCTGCGGATGCTCACCACGCTGCTGCGGCCCACCGCGGGAACGGCCACCGTCGCCGGGGCCGATCTGCTGAAAGACCCGCTCGGGGTGCGCAGGCGGATCGGCTACGTGCCGCAGGCGATCGGCGCCACGGCGGGCGGCACCGACCCGAACTGCCAGGTCGGCGAGGAGCTCGCCACGCAAGGACGGGTGTACCGGCTATCCGCCAGGCAGGCGGCTGAGCGAGCCGGGCTGCTGACCGGGCAGCTCGACCTCGCCGGACTCGAGCGCAGGCAGTGCAAGACGCTCTCCGGCGGCCAGCGCCGCCGCCTGGAGATCGCGCTCGGCCTGATCCACTCCCCCGTCGTGCTCTTCCTTGACGAGCCGACCACCGGCCTTGACCCGCAGAGCCGCAGCAACCTGTGGCAGCACATCCGCGGGCTGCGCGAGCGGCTCGGCACCACGGTCTTCCTCACCACGCACTACCTGGACGAGGCCGACGCGCTGTGCGACCGGGTGCTCGTGATCGACAACGGGAAGATCATCGCCGAGGGCGTGCCCGAGGAGCTGAAGCGCAGGATCTCGGGTGACGTCGTCACCTTGAGCGTGAGCAGGGACCCTGAGCGGGCGCAGGCGATCCTGAGCGGGCAGCCTGGCGTCCGCGAGATCGCCGCTGAGGGCCGGGCGATCAGGATGACGGTCACCCATGGCGAGGAGGCGCTGCCCGCGATGCTGCGGGCGCTGGACGCCGACGGGATCGCGATGGAGTCCATTCAGCTCGCCAGGCCGACGCTTGACGACGTGTTCTTGACCCTCACAGGCAGGTCCCTGCGCGATGACTCGCCATCGGCCACCGCCGGCGACGCCGCGCAACGCACTCCGAGGAGCTAGTCGTGACCCCTTCCACCGCCACCAGGCCCGATGCCATGGTCCAGGCGCGGCCAGCCCGCCAGGAAGCACGCCGGTCCCGTGCGGCCGACTTTGCCGGCGACACCTTGCTGATCTTCCGCCGCCAGTTGCGCCTGTCCCTGCGCAACCCGGTCTGGGTCATCATCGGCCTGATCCAGCCGATCTTGTACCTGGCGTTCTTCGGGCCGCTGCTAGCCAAGATCGCCTCGGGCGGGCTGCTCGACGTGCCGGCGGGCGATCCTTACCGCTTCTTCGTGCCTGGCCTGCTGATCCAGCTCGGCCTGTTCGGCGCCGCGTTCGTCGGCTTCACGATCATCGCCGACTGGCGGGCGGGCGTGATCGAGCGGTTCAGGGTCACGCCGGTCAGCAGGATGGCGCTGCTGGCCGGCCGCGTGCTGCGCGACGTGCTCACGCTGACGGTCCAGGCGATCGTGCTCGTGGTGGCCGGGACCGCGTTCGGCCTGCGGGCGCCGGTGGCCGGCGTGCTGATCGGGCTCGGCTTCGTCGCGATGGTCGCCGTCAGCCTGTCGGCCATGTCCTACGCGGTCGGCCTGGTGCTCAAGAGCGAGGACGCGCTGGCACCGCTGCTCAACATGGTCATGGTCCCGCTGATGCTGCTGTCGGGCATCATGCTGCCGATGACGCTCGGCCCGCGCTGGCTGCGCGACGCCGCGAAGGTGACCCCGTTCGGCTACATCATCAACGCCATGCGCGAGGCATTCGCCGGGCGCTACTTCGACGCGATCGTGGCCGAGGGCATCGCGGTCGCCATCGGCCTGGCGATCATCTGCCTGTGGCTGGCCAGCCGCGCCTTCATGAAGGAGAACGCCTGAACGCGATCCCTACCCCGGCACGTCCACCGGGAAGTGGCAGGCCACCGGGTGGCCTGGCGACAGCTCGACCAGCGGCGGCTCGACGGATCGGCAGATATCCTGCGCCTTCCAGCACCGCGTGTTGAACCGGCAGGCGGCAGGCGGGTTGAGCGGGCTCGGCACGTCGCCGGTCAGCCTGATCCGCTCGCGGCGCTGGCGCTGGCCGGTCTCGCTGCGCAGTGGCTCCGGCACCGGGACAGCCGACAGCAGCGCCACCGTGTAGGGGTGCCTGGGAGCCGCGTAGAGCTCATCCCTGTCGGCGAGCTCGACCAGCTTGCCGAGGTACATGACGGCGACCCGGTCGCTGATGTGCCGCACCACCGACAGGTCGTGCGCGATCACCACGTAGGTCAGCCCGAGCTCGTCCTGCAGGTCCTCGAGCAGGTTCACCACCTGCGCCTGGATCGAGACGTCCAGCGCCGATACCGGCTCGTCCGCGACGATCAGCTTCGGCCGCAGCGCCAGCGTCCTGGCGATGCCGATCCGCTGGCGCTGGCCACCGGAGAACTCGTGCGGGTACCTGTTGTAGTGCTCGGGGTTGAGCCCGACCAGGCTCAGCAGGTCCTGCACGGTCTTCTTGATGCCCTGCTCGGTCCGGACCTTCTGCAGCTTCAGCGGCGCCCCGACGATCGTCCCGACGGTGTGCCGTGGGTTCAGCGACGAGTAAGGATCCTGGAAGATCATCTGGATGTCGCGGCGCAGCGGGCGCATCTGGCCCATGGACAGCTTCCCGATTTCCCTGCCGTCGAACTTGATCGAGCCGGAGGTCGGGGACAGCAACCTGACCAGCAGCCTGCCCGTGGTCGTCTTGCCACAGCCAGACTCGCCGACCAGGCCGAGCGTCTCCCCCCTGCGGACAGAGAAGCTCACGTCGTCGACCGCCTGGACGGCGCCGACCTTGCGCCGGACGATCACGCCCCTGGTGACAGGGAAGTGCTTGGTCAGCCCGTTCACCACGAGCAGGGCGTCGTGGTCGAGCTTGGGCTCGCCAGGCCGCTGCTCGGCGAGCGACGTGCCGGTCACGCTTGCCTCGCTGGTCATGCTTCCTCCCCGCGCCCTGCCCGGCCCAGCTTCACCGCTCCGCTCTCCCGGATCTGCGATCGCTGCGCCGCGGTGAGGTGACAGGCCACCTGATGTCCAGGGCTCACGTACACGAGCAAGGGGACCTCATTCTGGCTCCGGCCGTCGGTCAGGCCCGCGTACTGGCACCTCGGGTGGAAGGGGCAGCCGGAGGGCACGTTGATCAGGCTGGGCGGCGTGCCCTCGATCGGGATCAGCCGCTCCGACCTGGCCTCGTCCATCCTGGGCATGGAGGCGAGCAGGCCCCAGGTGTACGGATGCGCCGGCGACACGAAGATGTCCTCGGCCGAGCCGTACTCCACGCACCGCCCGGCGTACATCACGAGGATGTCGTCGGAAAGCTCGGCGACCACGCCCAGGTCGTGGGTGATGATGATGACCGCCGAGCCGAACTCTTGCTGAAGATCCGAGATCAGGTCGAGGATCTGGGCCTGCACGGTCACGTCGAGCGCCGTCGTCGGCTCGTCGGCGATCAGCAGCTCCGGGTTGCAGGACAGCGCCATCGCGATCATGACCCGCTGGCGCATGCCGCCGGAGAACTGATGCGGGTAGTCATCGACCCTGGTGGCGGCCTTCGGGATGCCGACCCGGCCGAGCAGGTCGATCGCGTGCTGGTGCGCCGCCTTCTTGCTCACCTTGTTGTGCACCAGGTAGGCCTCGGCGATCTGGGCGCCGACCGTGTAGAACGGGTGCAGCGAGGACAACGGGTCCTGGAAGATCATCGCCATCTTGCTGCCGCGCAGCTGGCGGACCCTGGCCGAGGTCGCGCCGACCAGGTCCTCGCCGTCCAGCCAGATCTTGCCGTCGATCGTGGCGTTGCCGCCATGGTGCAGGCCCATGATGCCCAGGCTGGTGACGCTCTTGCCTGATCCGGACTCGCCGACGATGCCGAGCGTGCGGCCCCTGCTCAGCGTGAACGAGATCCCGTCAACGGCCTTCACCAGGCCATCGTCGGTCGGGAAGTGGATGCGCAGGTCCCTGACCTCGAGCATCGCGCCCGAGGCCGGGCCGGCCGAGAAGGCAGGCCCGGCGTCGGTGGCCGTCATGCCAGCCTCACCCTCGGGTCGATGAACGCGTACAAGATATCCACCACCAGGTTCGCTATGACGACGAAGAACGTGGCGACGAGCACGACGCCCATGATCTCGGGCAGGTCCTGGTTGTCGATCGCCAGCACCGTGAACTGGCCGATGCCGTACAGGCCGAAGACGTTCTCCGTGATGATCGCGCCGCCGAGCAGCAGGCCCAGGTCCATGCCGAAGATCGTGAGGATCGGCGTCAGCGCCGCGCGCAGGCCGTGCTTGAAGATCACGGTCCGCTCGGGCAGGCCCTTCGCCCGCGCCGTCCTGATGTAGTCCTCATTCATCGTCTCCAGCATGCCCGCCCTGGTCAGCCGCGCGTACAGCGCCGCGTACAAGAAGGCGAGCACCACCCAGGGCAGGAACATGTTGTCGACGAACTGCCACGGGTTCTGGAAGACCGACACGTAGTGGATCGCAGGGAAGATCGTGAACGGGTGGCCGTAGACGAACATGGTCTGCACGATCTGGCCGGTGAAGAAGACCGGCAGGGAGACCCCGGCCAGCGCGATCAGCATGGCCCCGCGGTCAACAGGGTGACCGCGGCGCAGCGCGGAGATGACGCCGATCGCGACGCCGCCGATCACCCACATGATCGCCGCGCCGATCGCCAGTGACGCGGTCACCGGGACGTCGCTGACGATCTGCGGCCAGACAGGAAGCTGGCTGCGGAACGAGTAGCCCAGGCACGGCGGCGGGCAGTAGATCGTGGCGGGCCCGTCGTTGTAGTGCCGGCCGGCGACGATGCCCCAGATGAAGGTGCCGAACTGCGCGAGCACCGGCCGGTTCAGGCCGAGCTGGTACTCGACCTGGATCACCGCGGCATGGGTCGGCGACCTGCCGGTGTACTCCAGGGCCAGGTCGTACGTCGTCTGCCCGGCAAGCCGCGGTATCTCGAAGAAGATCAGGAACGTGATCAGGCTGATCAGGATCAGCAGGAGAACGGTGGCGAACAGCCGCCGGATGATGAATGCGATCACTGTATGCCGGCCGACTGCCCGGCCGGGTCAGTGACCCGGCCGGGCAGATCCACCTTCACCTGCTCTCTGTCAGTCGTTGGTCAGTCGCGGATGGTGTTCGTCAGCACGAGGCCGTGGTGCACCCGAGCACCGCGTAGTTGTACATGCCGTAGTAGCCCTGCACGTACACGTTGGTCAGGTTCGGGTTGCGGTAAAGCAGCGACTTGGCGTAAACCATCGGCAGGAACGCCGCGTCCTTCATGACCTGCAGGTCGATGGCGTGCGCGACCGCGTTGCGCTGCGCCTGCGTCTGGCCAGGCTGCTCGAGCTTGACGAAGTCGGCGTTCACGACCGGGTCGTTCAGCTCGCTGATGTTGGAGTTGCCCGCGGCCACGATCGCGTTGCCGTTCTCGATCTCGTCGCCCCACCCGAACGCCGTCGGGAAGTCCGGACCCCAGCCACCCACGGCCAGGCCGATGTCGTGGCTGGCCACGTACGCGGTGTTACCAGCGAAGTCGCTGTAGTACGTGGCGGTCGGGAAGCCCTTCAGCACGAGGTTGATGCCGACCCTGGCCAGCGAGGCCTGCGTGGCCTGCGCCGCCGCGGTCGCCTTCGGCGAGTCGTTGCGGTAAGCGATGCCGGTCGTGAAGCCCTTCGCCGTCACCAGCTTCGGGTTCTTGACCTGGCTGGCGCACAGCGCCAGCTGCGCCTTGGCGGCTGACAGGTCACCATTGGGGTCCTTGATGAAGTTGTAGAGGTCGAACGCCTTGTAGCCGACCACGGTCGGCGGCATCGAGTTCGTCGCGATCGCGCCGCCGGCGATGGGGCCACCGTAGGCGGTCTGGTTGTTGGTCTTGTTCGCCGCGAACTCGACCGCCTCGCGGCAGTGCACGTTGTTCATCGGCGGGACCGACTTGGTGTTGAGGTAGATGAAGTCGATGAAGCCGTTGATCGGGTCATCGGACATCGCCTTCAGCGACGGGGTGGTCAGGATCTGGGCGCGGGCCGCGGTCTGCACGCCACCGCCTGCGTAGTCCATCTGGGCGTAGTTGTGCATCAGGTCCTGGTCGACCCTCGCGGCGGCGATGTTCATCTTCAGGATGACGTGGCCCACGAGCTGCTTGGCCTGGGTGTCCATCCGTGGCACCCAGTACGGGTTGTCCTTGAGTATGAGCTCCTTGTTCGGCGTGTAGCTCTGGAACATGTACGGGCCGGAGGAGATCACGTTCAGGTCGTACTTCGCGCCGCCGGTCGCGGCGTTGAGGTCCACGCTCGGCGGGACCGGGACGGTCTGCGGGAGCGCGGCGAGGTAGTTGAAGTCAGCGAACGGGTGCGCCAGGTGGAACTCGATCGTGTAGTTGTTCGGCGTGGTGACGGCCTTGAGACCCAGGTGGCCTGGCGTCTTGTCGGTGTACGGGCCGGTGTAGGCCGGCGTTTGCGGTGCTAGCCAGACCTGGAAGTAGCTCGGGCCGCCGGGCAGCACGTTCTTGGCGAAGCTGCGCTCCACCGCGTACTTGACGTCCTGTGCGGTGATCGGCATGCCGTTGGAGAACTTCAGGCCCTGCTGGATGTGGTAGGTCCAGGTCAGGCCGTTCTTGCTGACCACGCCAGGGCCGGTCGCGAGGCCGGGGACGAGCTGGAGGCCGCACGTGCCCGGGCAGGACTTGTAGGTCATCAGGGTCGTGGTGTACAGCCTGATGAAGTTCCAGTTCGCCGCGTAGTACGTGTCGCCCGGGTCGGTCGAGTCAGGAGCGCCGAAGTCCTCGAAGGTGAGGGTCGCCGACTTGAACTCGCGGTTCGACGGGTTGACCACGTGCTTCAGGCCCTCGTTGAAGTAGACAGCGGTGGTCGGCGTCTTCGCGCCACTGCTGCTGTTGCTGCTGCAGGCGCCGAGCATCATCGCTGCGACAGCGGCCACGACGCCGAGCCCTACAATCTTGGGCTTATACATGGGATTGCGTGCCTCCTACTGGATATCTCGTTATTCACTTATGGACGGGGTTACGTCTTATAAAGCGCCGGGTTAGCGGCTCTTCGGGTCGAGCGCGTCCCGCAGCCCGTCGCCGAAGAGGTTGAAGGCGATCACGGTGATGAAGATGGCCACGCCGGGGACGATCATCGCCATCGGGTCGATGGCGTACCACTCGTACACGACGGCGTCGGAGAGCATCCCGCCCCAGGTGGGCGTGGGCGGCTGGATGCCGACGCCCAGGTAGGACAGCGCCGCCTCGAACAAGATGTTGGTCGGGATCAGCAGCGTCGAGTAGACCAGGATCGGCCCGACGAGGTTCGGCAGGATCTCACGGAACAAGATGTACGGGGTCCGCCCGCCCATGCTGCGCGCGGCATCGACGAACTCGCGCTCGCGCAGCGACAGCGTCTGGCCCCGGATGATCCGGCCCATGTAGGGCCAGGCGAAGAAGCCGATGATGAAGATCAGCAGGCCGACCCGCAGCGCCAGCCCGGAGGCCTGGATGGGACCGAACTTCGCCGAGGTCGGGATCACGCCGATCAGCGCGATCGCGAAGACCAGCAAGGGGAAGGCCAGGAACACGTCCATCGCCCTGGCGATCACCGAGTCAAGCCAGCCGCCCACGTAGCCCGAGATGATCCCCATCACCACGCCGATCCCGACGGCGAGGACGGTCGACAAGAGCGCGATGAGCAGCGACCATTTCGCGCCGTTCACGACCCTGGCCAGCATGTCCCTGCCGCTGATCGGCTCGACGCCGAGCGGGTGGGCCAGGCTGATGCCACCGAACGAGCCGATGGGCTCGCTGGTGTCCGGGTTGATGAGGTTCGCGTGGTACAGGAGCGGGTTGGCGACCAGGGACGGGCCGAACACGGCCACCAGGCACAGCAGGATCACCACGATCCCGCCCGCCATCGCGACCTTGTCGCGGCGCAGCCGCATCCATGCGATCTGGCCGAGCGAGCGCCCCTCGATCGCCTTGCCAGGCACCCCGGTGACGAGGGCGTCCGGGCTCACCTCGGTCTCGGCCGGCGTTATCTCGATCGGCGCTGTCATGGGCAGGTCTCCTGGCTGATCGTCTGAGAACTGCCTGCTCTCTTCGAGAGGCCCGCCGCCGACGATCGTCGCGCCCGGGCCCGACAGCAAACAGAAACAGACACGTTAACTCCTAAGAGGTTCTACCAGCACAGCCAGCCAGCGCCAGTGCCACGTGCCGGTTGTAGCGCATTTGTAATGGAATGAAGATCGATCCGCTACGCGGCGTGCACGCTTCCTAGTGGATCCGTACCCTCGGGTCGAGCACCGCGTAGAAGATGTCCACGATCAGGTTCGCCACGATCACGCCGGCCGATGCGACGATGACGACGCCGATGATCAGCGGCAGGTCCTGGTTGGCGATCGCGTGCACCGCCTCGAAGCCGAGCCCGTCCAGGCCGAAGATCTGCTCCGTTATGATCGCGCCGCCGATCAGGCTCCCGACGTCCAGGCCGAACTGGGTCACGATCGGGGTGAGCGAGGCCCGGAGGTTGTGCCGGAAGATCACCCGCCGCTCGCGCATGCCCTTGGACCTGGCCGTCCTGATGTAGTCCTCGCCGAACACGTCGAGCATCGAGCCGCGGGTCAGCCGGGTGTACGTGGCCGCGGAGACAAGCGCGACGGTGAGCCAGGGCAGGATCATCGTGTGCGCCCACGTGAGCGGTTCGGAGAAGAACGACGGCGGGTCGATGTCCGGCGCGACGAACCACGCGAGCCCGTGGTTGGTCAGGTAGTAGTAGAAGAACCAGATCAGCATCAGGCCGAGCACGAACGTGGGCATCGAGTAGAACAGCAGCGCCTGGACGGTGAACGTGCGGTCAAGGACCGACCTGGTCTTGACGGCTGACAAGATACCGGTGAGCACGCCGATCGCCAGCCAGATCACCGACGCGCCGACCACGAGCGACAGCGTGATGGGGAACGCCTGCCTGATGATCGTGGTGACTGGGACGTCGTTGTAGTAGTCGAACCCGAGGCTGTGGTGCAGGACAAGCCCGGACCAGAAGTAGTGCGTGTACTGCTCCCAGATCGGCCGGTTCAGCCACAGCCGGTCCGTGATGGTCTTGATCTCCGCCGGGGTGGCCTGGCGTCCCGCCAGGATGCGCGGGACGTACTGCGGGCCCGGGCCGACGAAGAAGATCAGGAAGACCGTGATCGTCATCAGCCAGAGCACGAGGATGCCCTGGAGGATGCGACGGATCAGGAATCTGGCCACTGCGTGCTCCTAGGCGTAGAGGTCGCCGCGGGGGTCGAAGGCGTCCCTCACCCCGTCGCCGAAGATGTTGAAGGCCAGCGTGGTGAACAGCAACGCGAGGCTCGGGAAGACCAGGTACCACCACGGGCCGTACAAGAACATGGTCGAGGCCGTGCTGATCATGTAGCCCCAGTCGGCCGTCGGTGGCTGCACGCCGACGCCAAGGAATGACAAGGTGGCCTCGCCGACGATCGACAAGGGGATCAGCAGCGTGGCGTACACGATCAGCGGCGCGAGCAGGTTGGGCAGGATGTCGATGAACATGATCCGCCACGGTCCCGCGCCGAGCGCCCTGGCCGCCTCGATGTACTCCTTTTCCCTGATCGAGAGCACCTGCCCGCGCACCAGGCGGCCGACAGAGGCCCAGCCGAAGAAGCCGAGCACGACGATCACGATCGACAGCCCTGGCTTGATGATGCCGAGGATCGGGTGGAACTGGGCGACCGAGAACAGCGAGATCGCGAACAGCAGGAACGGGACCGCGAGCAGCCAGTCCATGAACCGGGCGAGCACCGAGTCGACCAGGCCGCCGAAGTACCCGGCCGCGAGCCCGATGACCGTGCCGCCGAGCACCGTGAGCGCGGTCGCGACGACGCCGACGAACAGCGAGACCCTCGCCCCGTAGGCGATCCTGACCAGCAGGTCACGGCCCTGGTCGTCGGTGCCGAGCCAGAACCACTGGTTCGGGGCGACGGGCACGCCGTCCGGCGTCAGGCCCTCGGTGGGCCCGGTGGTACCGCGGTACTGCGTGAAGTTGCCGTGGCCGGTGATCCACGCCACGACCGGCGCGAAGACCGCGAAGAGGACGATGAACACGATGACGCCCAGGGCGATCATCGCCGCGCGGTCCCTGCGCAGCCGCCGCCACGCGAGCACCCAGGGGCTCTTGCCCTCGATCTTCTTCGGCGCCTCGGCCCCGGGGGGAGTGACCGCGGGCAGCGCGACGGCGGTGTCGTGCTCCGAAGGCGTCCGGATGTTGAACGTCATGGTGACCCTCCTCCTGCCCGTACGGGTCAGGTGCCCGCGATGAGGCCAGATTCGATGACGCGCTGGTCGGCGGCGATGGCCGGCTTGGACAGCGAGATGTCCTCGCCGTCCTCGACGGGGAAGTGGCACGCCGCCACGTGGTCGGCGCCGTCGCCGAGCCTTGGCGCGAGTTCAGGCACGGTGACCACGCAGTCCTGGCGTGCCTTGGGGCAGCGCGGGTGGAACCGGCAGCCCGATGGGGGGTTAATCGGCGAGGGGACGTCGCCGGCCAGGATGATGCGCTCACGCTGGAGCGCGTGATCCGGGTCGGGCAGCGGAACGGCGGAGAGCAGCGCGTCGGTGTACGGGTGCCTGGGGTGGTGCCACATGTCCTCGACCGCTGCCTCCTCGGCGATCTTGCCGAGGTACATGACCGCGACCCGGTTGCTCACGTGCCTGACCACGGACAGGTCGTGGGCGATGAAGACGTACGTGAGCCCGAGGTCGCGTTGCAGGTCGGAGAGCAGGTTCAGGATCTGGGCCTGGATCGACACGTCGAGCGCGGAGACCGGCTCGTCGCAGATGATCAGCTTGGGGGTGAACGCCAGCGCCCGGGCCACCCCGATCCGCTGCCGCTGGCCACCGGAGAACTCGGCGGGGAACCTGTTGTAGTGCTCCGGGTTGAGCCCGACGAGCTCCATCAGGTGCTGTACCCGCCGCTTGCGCTCCTGGCCGCTCGCCGTCCGGTGGATAGCGAAAGGGTCGCCGATGATCGATCCCACCCGGCGCCTCGGGTTGAGCGAGCCGTAGGGATCCTGGAAGATCATCTGGATCTCACGGCGGAACGGCCGCATCCGGTGGGCCGACAGGCGGGTGATGTCGGTGCCGTCGAACGTGATCTTGCCAGAGGTCACGTCGTACAGCTTGGCGATGCACCTCGCCAGCGTGGACTTGCCGCAGCCGGTCTCGCCGACCAGGCCGAGCGTCTGGCCCTTGCGCACCTCGAGGCTCACCCCGTCCACCGCGTGCACGGCCTCGTGCGAGCGCTGGAACAGCCTGGTCGACTTCAGCGGGAAGTACTTGACGACGTTCTCCACCCGGAGCAGCACCTCGCCGGACGGGTCCGCCACGGCCTGCTGCGTCGTCGCCTGCTCTGTCATCGTCCCTCCCCTATGCCTGCGCGCTGACCGGTGGCGCCTGCGTGACCTTGCGCCGCAGCTCCTGCCGTGCCGCGGGCTCACGCGGCAGCCAGCAGGCTGACATGTGCCCCGGCTCGTTGCCTGCCGCGGCCAGCGGCGGCTGCTCGGCGCGGCACTTGTCCATCACGTACGGGCACCTGGGGGCGAACGGGCAGCCAGGCGGGACGTTGATCGGACTCGGCGGCGTGCCAGGGATCGAGCGAAGCCGCTCACGCTCCCCGCCGTAGGCGGGCAGTGATTGCAGCAACCCCTCGGTGTAGGGGTGGTGGTAGTCCTTGAACAGGGTCAGCCGGTCGGCTTGCTCCATCACCATGCCGCCGTACATGACCACGACGTCGTCGGCGACGTCGGCGATCACGCCCAGGTCGTGCGTGATCAGGATCACCGCCGTGCCAAACTCCTCCTGCAGCCTGTTGATCATCTGCAGCACCTGGGCCTGCACGGTCACGTCAAGCGCCGTCGTCGGCTCGTCCGCGATCAGCAGCTTGGGGTTCAGCGCCATCGCCATCGCGATCATCGCGCGCTGTCGCATGCCGCCGGAGAACTGGTGCGGGTAGTCGTCGATCCGCCTGCTCGCCTGCGGGATGCCAACGAGCTGTAGCAGCTCGATCGCCCGCTTGCGGGCGTCGGCCCTGCTCGCCCCCTTGTCGTGCAGCCTGATCATCTCGATGATCTGCCAGCCGACCTTGTAGAAGGGGTGCAGGCTGGACAGCGGATCCTGGAAGATCATGCCGATCTGCGCGCCGCGGATGCGCGACATCTCCTCGCGCGACATCGTGAGCAGGTCGGCGCCCTCGAATAGGGCCCGTCCCTCGACCGCCGCCCCGCGGGTCAGGCCCATGATGGTCTGAGTGGCCACGCTCTTGCCGGACCCCGACTCCCCGACGATCCCAAGCGTCTGGCCGGGCTCAACCTGGAACGACAAGCCCCGGACCGCCCTGACGATGCCGTCGTCGGTCCGGAAAGAGACGCGCAGGTTGTCGACCTCAAGTAGCGCCACTCTGCCTACCTCCCTGGTGACTGGCGATCAACGTCGCGATCCGGCCATGCCGGGCAGATGAGCCATCACCAAACACTGGCGTAAAAGATTGTATTCCGGCGGTGCCCCGCGGTATACGCACCGCGGGGCACCGTCAGGACTTGCTATGTCAGAGCTTGATCACGAGCCTGGAGCGCTCAGCCAGACGTTGGTCGGATCGAAGTTCTGGATCGCGGGCACGTACACGGCGTTGTGCACGTAGCTCGCGTGGTAGTTCGGCTGGAGCGGCTGGGTGATCGGGTAGATGGGGGCGTCCGCCATGACCATCATGTCGAGCTTGGCCCACAGCTTGCCCGCGGCCACGATGTTGCCAGTCTTCGCCGCCTGCGTGATCAGGGTGTTCACCGCCGGGTTGTTGTAGAAGCCGAAGTTGCTCCCACCGTTCTGCGGGTAAGCGGTCGGGCCGTAGAACAGCGGCTCGAAGAACGAGGCCGCGGCGTCTCCGTACCAGTCCGGACCCCAGCCGGCCAGTGACAGGTCCCAGACACCGGTCTTGGCGGTGTTCGGGGCGTACAGGTACTTGGTGTAGAAGTCGGCGTTGGGAACCGCCAGGCCCTTCAGGGTGATGTTGACCTTGGACAGGTCAGCCTGCAGGGTCTGGAACATCTTGACGGCCAGCGTCGACTCGGTCCGGTACAGGAACGTGAGCGTCATGCCGTGCGGGAAGCCAGCGGCCGCGAGCATCTTCTTGGCCTTCGCCGGGTTGTACGGGTACGGGTTGTAGTTGGCGGGCACGTACTGAGCGCCGTTGATGCCGGCGGGCAGCACGTGGGTCAGCGGCGGGCTCACGTCCGGGCCGTTGTCGTCCTGGATCAGGTGCGCGCGGTCGATCGCGTAGCTGATCGCCTGCCGGACCTTCACGTTCGCCAGCGCGCCGTGGTTGTTCGGCGAGATGGTGTTGAAGATGATGTACGGGTTGGTCGAATAGGTCGGGCCAAGGTTAAAGTCCTTGCTGCCCGCCTTCATCTGGGCGATCAGGCCCGGAATGGCCGAGACCGGCGGGAAGGTGTCCCACTCTGCGCCGCCCGCGGAGGTGTTGGTCTGCAGCACCGTCTGGTTGGCGACGGGGTTGCCTGTCTCCTTGACGATGATCTCGTTCACGTAGGCCTTGCGGATCGGGTCGGTCGACGCGTTCCAGGCCGGGTTCCTGGTGAAGATGATCTCCTTGGCCGGGATGTACGTCGCGACCTTGTACGGGCCGTCAGCGATGGTGTGCTGGGCGGCTGCCGCGCTGGCCGGGAGGTAGTTCAGGCTCTCGAGCGGGGCCGGGTTGAACGCGTCAAGCGTCAGCTCGTCGGCGAAGTACGAGGCCGGGTGCACGAGCGTGATCTTCTCGGTCAGGCCGCTGGCCGTCACACCGGAGATCGAGTGCGTCGCCATGTATGCCTTGATCCCCGCGATGGTCGGCTTGGCCTTGGCGAAGCCGGCGCAGAACGCGGCGTAGCCCTTGATCAGGTTGATGAAGTCCGGCAGCCCGCCGAACCTGGTGACGGGGTTGCAGGCCCGCTCCAGGCCGCGCACGGCGTCCGCGGCGGTTACCTGCCGCGGCGGCGTGGTGTCCCAGTCGGCGCCCTTGCGGATGGTGATCGTGTAGGTCAGGCCGTTCGCGCTGATCGACGGCAGGGCCGTGGCCAGGTCGGGCGCGACGTCGAAGACCTTGTGCGGGATCGCCGGGTAGGCGTAAAGCCCCCTGATCCACATCCGCTGGCCGAGGTAGCCGATGCTGTAGTAGCTGATGTTGTAGTCCATGTAGTCAACATCGCCAGCGCCTAGCAGGGTGAGCGTGCCGCCCCGGACCGGCGTGCCGCTGTTGTTCAGGGCCTGAAGGCCACTGTTCAAGCTGACGCCAGACTTAGACGTACCGCTGTTGCTGTTGCTGCTGCAAGCGACAGCAACCAGCGCGAGCGCAGCCAGGCTGGCGACCGCAAGAGAACTTCGTGTGCGTGTCCGCATCGATGCCCTCATCCTCCTTGGGTTCTCTATGTTCCGCAGCCACTGTTCCGCAGCCGCTGCCCAGGGGCTTAGCGCGGAGGGCTCAGTGCCCATTCACCGGGCCCACGGCATGGCGGCGCGCCGCATGACGGCCGTCGCGTCATCTTAGGTCCGGTACGTCCGCCTCAGGAATGGGCCGCGAGCCAGAGCAGGCAATCGTGATCCGACAGTGACCTGCCGCTTATCAGACCGCAACTAGCCCCGCCGAAACGAGCAGGTCAGCGCGTGCCCGGACGCGATATCCCGACGGAGCGGTCAGGCGCTGAAATAACTCGCCTCTGGGTGATGCGCAATCAGCGCGTCGGTGGACTGTTCCGGCGCGAGCTGGAACTCCTCGGACAGCGTGACGCCGATCCGCTCGGCGTCGAGCAACCGCATCAGCTTGGCCCGGTCCTCGAGCTCCGGGCATGCCGGGTATCCGAACGAGTAGCGGCAGCCGCGGTAGCCCACCTTCAAGATGCCGTCGATGCTGGCCGGGTCGTCGCCGCTGATCCCGAGCGCATCCCTGACCCGCGCGTGCCAGAACTCGGCGAGCGCCTCGGCTAGCTGCACGGAAAGCCCGTGCAGCTCCAGGTAGTCGCGGTAGGCGTTCTTGGCGAACAGCTCCGCGGTGGCCTCGCTGATCCGCGGGCCGATCGTGACGAGCTGGAAGGCGACCACGTCGGCCTGCCCGCTCGAGGCCGCCCTGAAGAAGTCGGCGAGGCAGAGCCGCCGGTCCCGGCGCTGGCGCGGGAACGAGAACCGTTCCCGCTCGCCACCGGACTCATCGAGCACGATCAGGTCGTTGCCCTCGCTGGCGCAGCGGAAGTACCCGTGCACCACGGCCGCGCCGAGCAGCCCCTCGGCCTGCACCCGCTCGAGCCACATCCGCAGCCGCGGCCTGCCCTCCGCCGCCACGAGCTCGTCATAGCCCCGCCCGCCGGTACCCCTGGTGGGCCGCAGGCCCCACTGGCCAAGGAAGAGCGCCCGCTCGTCGAGGTAGGCGGCGTAATCGGCGAGCGGTATGCCGCGCACCACCCGGGTGCCGAGGAACGGCGGGACAGGCACGGGCACATCCATGCTTACGTCGGAACGGAGCGCTTCACCCGGCTCCAGCCCGTCCGGCTGATCGCCGCCGCGGGTGGTCACCTTGGCCGTGGCCACCCGCCGCTGTCGCAGGGCGGGCAGCGCCGCGCCTGGCTCGCCGCGCCTGACCGCCATGCAGGCGTCCATCAGCCGCAGCCCCTCGAACGCGTCGCGGGCGTAGCGGACCTCGCCTTCGAACAGCTCGGCTAGGTCCTGCTCGACGTAGGACCTGGTCAGTGCCGCGCCGCCGAGCAGCACGGGCCAGCGCCCGGCGAGGCCGCGTGAGTTGAGCTCGGCGAGGTTATCGCGCATCACCACGGTGGACTTGACCAGCAGGCCCGACATTCCGATCACGTCCACATCGGCCTCGGCGGCGGACTGGACGATCGCCGAGATCGGCTGCTTGATCCCGAGGTTGATGACGTCGTATCCATTGTTCGACAAGATGATGTCGACCAGGTTCTTGCCAATATCGTGCACGTCGCCCTTGACGGTCGCGAGCAGGATCCTGCCCTTGCCCGCCTCACCCGAGTGCTCCATGTGCGGCTCGAGGTATCCCACCGCGGCCTTCATGACCTCAGCGGACGCCAGCACGAACGGCAGCTGCATCTGCCCGGAGCCGAACAGGTCCCCGACCGTCTTCATGCCGTCGAGCAGCACGTCGTTCACGATCTGCAGGGCCGGGCGCTGGCCGAGCGCCTCGTCCAGGTCGGCCTCGAGCCCGAGCCGCTCGCCGTCGATGATCCGGCGCTTGAGCCGGTCCCAGAGCGGCAGCCCGGCAAGCTCGGCCGCACGGGTCGCCCGAAGCGACGCGGCGTCCACGCCAGCGAACTGCTCGAGCAGCGCGGCCAGCGGGTCGTAGCCGTCCCGCCTGCGGTCGTAGACCAGGTCGAGCGCGACCTGTAGCTGCTCGGCGGGAATCCGCGAGATCGGCATGATCCGCGCGGCGTGCACGATCGCGGAGTCCAGGCCGGCGTTCACGCACTCGTGCAGGAAGACCGAGTTGAGCACGGCCCTGGCGGCCGGGTTGAGGCCAAACGAGACATTCGAGACGCCGAGCGTGGTCTGCACGTCCGGGTAACGGCGCTTGACCTCCCTGATCGCCTCGATCGTCTCGATCGCGTCCCGCCTGGTCTCCTCCTGGCCGGTGGCGATCGGGAAGGTCAGGCAGTCCACGATGATGTCGCACTGGCGCATGCCCCAGGTGCCGGTCAGGTCGTCGATCAGCCGGCCGGCCACGGCGACCTTCCAGTCCGCCGTCCTCGCCTGACCCTGCTCGTCGATGGTGAGCGCGATCACGGCGGCGCCGTGCTCGGCGACCAGCGACATGACCTTGGCGATCCGCGATTCCGGGCCGTCGCCGTCCTCGTAGTTCACCGAGTTCACCACGGCCCGCCCGCCGGTCAGCTCGAGGCCGGCCCTGAGTACCTCGGGTTCGGTGGAGTCGAGCACGAGCGGCAGCGTGGCGGCCGTGGCCAGCCTGCTGACGATCTGGCGCATGTCGGCGACGCCATCCCTGCCGACATAGTCCACGCACACGTCGAGCAGGTGCGCGCCGTCGCGGGTCTGGGACCTGGCGATCTGGACGCACTCGTCGTACTTGCCCGCGAGCATCGCCTCGCGGAACGCCTTCGACCCGTTGGCGTTCGTCCGCTCGCCGATCGCGAGGAACGCCGTGTCCTGGCGGAACGGCACATGCTGGTAGAGCGAGGCCACGCCAGGCTCTGGCCTGGGGCGGCGCCTGGCGGCCTGCCGCCCGGCGAGCCTGGCGACGACGGTGGCGAGGTGGTCGGGCGTGGTGCCGCAGCAGCCGCCGATCAGGGCCAGGCCGTACTCGGCGACGAAGGTCTCGTGCGCGGCGGCGAGCTCGGCCGGGGTGACCGGGTAGTAGGCGCCGTCGGCGGTGAGCTCGGGCAGCCCGGCGTTGGGCATGCAGGAGATCGGGAGCCGGCAGTGCGCGGCGAGATAGCGCAGGTGCTCGCTCATCTCGGCGGGCCCGGTCGCGCAGTTCAGCCCGATCACGTCGACGCCGAGCGGCTCGAGCACGGCGAGGGCGGCCCCGATCTCGCTGCCGAGCAGCATCGCGCCCGTGGTCTCGATCGTCACCTGCGCGATGAGCACGATATCCCGGTCGGCGGCGGCTGCGAGCGCGCGCTTGGCTCCGATGATGGCGGCCTTGGCCTGAAGCAGGTCCTGGCAGGTCTCCACGATCAGCGCGTCCGCGCCGCCGTCGAGCAGCCCCGCCGCGTTGGCCTGGTAGGCGTCGCGCAACTCGGCGAACGAGACGTGGCCGAGGGTCGGCAGCTTGGTGCCAGGGCCGATCGATCCGAGTACCCAGCGCGGCCCGCCGCCGGCCGCGCCGACCGCCTCGCGCGCGAGCGCGGCGCCCGCCCTGGACAGCTCGTAGATCCGGTCGGCGATCCCGTACTCACCGAGGTTGCCCAGGTTCGCGCCGAACGTGTTGGTCGAGATCGCGTCCACCCCGGCCGCCAGGTAACCCTCGTGCACCGAGCGCACGATGTCGGGCCTGGTGAGGTTCAGGATCTCGTTGCAGCCCTCGTGCCCGGCGAAGTCGTCGAGCGTCGCGCCGCTGCCCTGCAGCATCGAGCCCATCGCGCCGTCCGCGATCACAACCCGCTCAGTCAGCGCCGCTCGGAGTGTCTGCCCGGGGGGATGACCCCCCGAGCCCCCCGGCGGCGACTGGCGAGGCGGATCCGGTGCAAGCGACATGGTGCACCTATCCTAGGGCCATCGGGGCACACGTAGGCTGGGAGGCATCTGATCGGCGCCGGCCGGCTGGGACGGCAGCGTCAGGGCGAAACAGGTGTGGCGGAGGAGGCTTTGCGATCAAGCTCGACGGCATCTCGGCACTTACCTCACCGGCGGTCATAGCGGCCTTCGAAGGCTGGAACGATGCGGGCGAGGCGGCAAGCACCGCCGCGGCGCTGCTGAGCGCCGCCTGGGACGCGCGGGTGATCGGCGAGATCGATCCGGAGGACTACTACGACTTCCAGGTCACCAGGCCGGTCATCGAGGTCGCCGACGGCCACACCCGCAGGCTTTCCTGGCCTACGACGAGGCTGGCGCTGGCCAGCCCGGCCGGGCTGGGCCGTGATCTGATCGTGGTGCATGGCATCGAGCCGAACATGCGCTGGCGCGGGTTCTGCCGCGAGCTCGTGGACGGCTTCGCCGAGCTCGGCGCCGAGCTCGTCATCCTGATCGGCGCGCTGCTCGCCGACTCGCCGCACACCAGGCCAGTGCCAGTGACAGTCTCGGCCTCCGACGAGAAGATGGTCGCGGCGCTGCAGATCGAGCCCGTCGACTACCAGGGGGCGACCGGGATCGTAGGGGTCCTGCAAGACATGTGCGCGACGGCTGGGCTTCCCGCGGTGTCGCTGTGGGCGGCGGTGCCGCATTACGTGGCGCAGCCGCCTAGCCCGAAGGCCACGCTGGCGCTGCTGCGCGGGGTCGAGGACATCCTGGACGCGCCGCTGCCGCTCGGCGACCTGCCCGAGGAGGCCCGGGCGTGGGAGCGGGGCGTGGATGAGCTCGCCGAGCAGGACTCGGAGGTCGCCGAGTACGTCCGCGCGCTCGAGGAGGCCAAGGACGCGACCGACCTGCCCGAGGCCAGCGGTGACGCGATCGCCCGCGAGTTCGAGCGTTACCTGCGCCGTCGCGGCGACCGCGGCGAGCACGGCGGCCGCTGACCGGCGAAACGTAAGCTCAAATCGGCGGCCAGGGCACGGCTGGCCAGTCTTCCGGCGGGTAGGGGTGCACGCGGTGCCGCAGCAGCAGCTCGACCCTGATCCTGGTGGCCATGACCTCATCGGCCGTCAGCCACCTGGCCAGCGCCTCGGCCAGCTCTCCGCCGTCGAGCTGCGCGCTGATCCGCTCGAGCGCGAGCACGGCGTCAGGGGTGAGCGGATCGCCGCGCCACTGCCAGAGCACCGTGCGGAGCTTGTACTCCTCGGCGAAGCACACGCCGTGATCACAGCCGTACAGGTGCCCGTCGGGCGCTGGCAGCAGGTGGCCGATCTTGCGGTCGGCGTTGTTGATCACCGCGTCGAACACGGCCATGGCCCGCAGGCCGGCGTGAACGCGGCTCCTGGCCAGGGCCACGAGGTCGACGGCTTCATCCGAGTCGATCCATAGCTGGCACATGCCGGGCCCGAACGGCCCGTCACGGTAGACCGTCGGCGGCACGATGTCCCAGCCCGAGGCCAGCGACACCGCGTAGGCAGCGAGCTCACGGCCCGCGAGCGTGCCGTCAGGGAAGTCCCAGAGCGGCCGTTCCCCCGCGATCGGCTTGTACACGCAGGCGGCTTCCCTGCCATCGCGGGTGATCGTGCAGTACATGGTGGCGTTGGATGCCTCGGCGAGCCGGCCGCGGACCTCTAGCTCGCCATGTTCAAGCAGGTCGATGTCCAGATCATGTCGGCCGGATGGCAGCTCGGGCGCGCTCTCAGCCGCGGCCAACCCGGTGTCCGTTCTGTCGCGGGCAGATGTGGCCAGACGCGTCGAGCGGCAGGCCGCACAGCGGACAGGGCGGGCGGCCGGCGACGACGAGGGCGAGCGCGCGCTTGGCGAAGGCGCGGGCGACGCCCGCCGTGATCGTGACGCGCAAGATCCCCGGGCCGTCTTCCGGCAGGTCCTCGGTCAGCGGCTCCAGCGGCTCATCGCTGAGCTCCTGCGCCTCGATGATGACCCGCTCGCTCTCGCCGTCCCACGCCAGCGCGATCGCCCCGACCCTGAAGTCCTCCATCAGCGGCTGCTCGAGCGGGCCGTCGTCGGCCAGCGAGGCCGGCGCGACGGCGGGTATCGACGCCGTGCCGCCGGTACGGCGCAGCACCTCGTCGAGCAATTCATCCAGCCTCTCAGCCAGCTGGCTGACCTGCCCCTTCTCCAGTGCGACGCTAGTGACCCTGCCGCCGCCCGTGGCCTGCAGGTAGAAGGTGCGATCCCCCGGCTGGCCCACGGTTCCTGCGATGAACCTGTCCGGCGGGTCGTACGAGTAGACCGGCATGAACCTATCCTCCCGCGCCGCCGCCTACGGGCGCATCGCCTGGCCGCAGGGCTGGCGTTCCAGCCTGGGCGCCATCTGTTGCTCGCTGAGCGGTCCTGGCCAAGGCAGCCACGCTCCCGCCTGTGTCGTTGAGCCGCTCGACGAACGGGCGCAGCGGCGTGTAGCGGATGACGCTCAGCGAGCAGGGATCGACCTGGATCCGCTGATACAAGTCCAGATGCAGGCCCAGGCTATCGGCCAGGATGGCCTTGATCACATCGGCGTGCGAGCAGATCAGGTAAACAGCGTCGGGACCGAGCTTGTCGTTCCAGTCCCGCACGGCAGCCACGGCCCTGCGCTGGATGTCGGGGAGCGTCTCGCCGCCAGGGCCCGGGAACGTGACGGCGCTCGGATGCGCCTGGACGACCCGCCAGAGCGGCTCGCGAGACAGCTTGCGCAGCGAGCGCCCGGTCCAGTCGCCATAGCCGACCTCGATCAGCCTGTCGTCGGCCTGCACAGCGGCGCGCGGCGGTCGCTGCGCGGCTGAGATGGCTTCCGCCGTCTGAGCGCACCGTTCCAGCGGGCTCGACACGATCGCGTCGAGCTGGACCGGGGCGAGCCGCTCGGCCAGGGCCGCCGCCTGGGCGCGGCCCCTGTCGTCAAGCGGGATACCTGGCGTCCGGCCAGCGAGCGCCGTCCCCGTCGCCGCCGTCAAGCCATGCCGCACCACTAGCACCAGCGTCACGGACCGACTCTACGACCAGGCGACGTGAGCTTTGCGCTAACCGCCCCGCCGAGCCCGTGCCGCTCAGGACGCGCCGATGGGGCGATCAGTGATGACGAACGTGACGCTCCCGAACGAGACCTGATCGCCCGGCCGCACGGGTACGCCCGTGGTGACCCGCCAGCCGTTGAGCCTGGTCCCGTTTGTCGAGCCGAGGTCAGAGAGCATCCAGTGCTCTTGTTCCCTGTGCAGCTTGGCGTGCCAGCGGGACACGCTCAGGTCGGCGAGCGTGAAGTCGCAGGCTAGCGCGCGGCCAATGGTGAGCCGGCCGTTCTGCTGTGGTGGCAGGCACAGCGGTGGTGGTTCTGGCTGGCCGGCGCCCGCGCGCCGGGCTGGCGCCCAGCTACCAGGGGCCGGCTGGCCCTGGGCCGGCTGACCTCGGACCAGCTGACGCAGGGCCGCGAGCCGGCCGGTCGCGGCCTGCCGCAGTCGCCTCCTCTTCGCCGGGTGCGGCACGTCCGACTGGCCGGGCGCCGCGCTCGGCAGGTCACGCAGCAGCTCAGAGAGTTCAGACCGCTCCTTGGCCTGAAGCGCGGCGTCCATTCTGTACAAGAACGTGTTCTGGCTGATCCGGCCCTCAGCGAAGCGCTCCCTCAGCTGATCGACCGCCTGGTCGCGCTCGGCGTCAGAGGCTCGCGGGCCGCCGGTCCCGGCGGCCTGCGGTACACCGCGAGGTTGCAACCCCAGACCGGCATCCGGCCGATCGCTGGACGCTCGCATACCAAAAAGTATCCGATCCCGGTCTCACCCGCACAAGGCACTCGCCGGTTCTGCGGCAGCGGGCCGCAAAGGGAAATGGCAGGCAGCGACGTGGCCGGGTCCGAATGACCGCGCGCGCGGCTCTTGTCGCGCGCAGATCTCCTGTGCCAGCGGGCAGCGGGTGCGGAACCGGCAGCCGGACGGCGGGTTTATCGGGCTCGGCAGCTCACCGGTGATGCCGCCGCGCTCCGCCCGGCGGGCGGCAGGGTCAGGCGGCGCGATCGCGCCGATCAGCGCGGCCGTGTACGGATGCGCGGGCCTGGCGTAGACGTCATCGCTCGCGCCGATCTCGACCAGCTTGCCGAGATACATCACGCCGATCCGATCGGCCAGGTACCTGACCACCGCCAGGTCGTGCGAGATCACCACGTAGGTCAGCTCGTGATCGGCTTGCAGCCGCCTCATCAGGTTGAGTACCTGGGCGCTGACGGAGACGTCGAGAGCGCTGACCGGCTCGTCGGCGACGATCAGCTTCGGCTTCATCGTCAGCGCGCGGGCGAGCCCGATCCGCTGCCGCTGCCCGCCAGAGAACTCGTGCGGAAACCTGTCGACCGCGCCACGTGGCAGGCCGATCTCTTCGAGCAGGTCGAAGACGCGCTTGCGCCGCGCGGAGCGGCTCGTCGCGCCGGCGATCACCATGGGCTCGGACAAGATCGTCCCGACCCGCATGCGCGGGTCGAGCGATGAGTAGACGTCCTGGAATATCAGCTGCAGGTCGCGGCGGCGCCTGCGCAACTCGCCGCCGCGCAAGGTAGCGAGGTTGGCGCCGTTCAACGTGACCGTGCCAGCGGTTGGCCGCTCGAGCGCGACGATCATCTTGCCAACGGTGGACTTGCCGCAGCCAGACTCGCCGACCAAGCCGAACGTCTCGCCGGGCGCGACGGTGAACGAGATATCCGACACGGCGTGCACCGGGCCAGACCGGCGCGCCAGGCCTGGCACCGGATACTGCTTAACCAGGCCGCTGACCTCGAGCAGCGGCCGCTTCCCGACTCCGCTCACATCGAGCAGCGGCCGCTCCCCCGCTCCGCTCACCACGAGCAGCGGCCGCTTCACCGCTCCGCTCACCCCGAGCCGCTGCCCGTCAACGCCATGCGGCCCCTCCAGGGGGAACCAGCAGGCGAACAGGTGGTCCCCTGCGCTGCCAGCCAGCGCGGGCTCACTCGTGCGGCAGATGGCGCCCGCCTGCTCGCACCTAGGGGCGAACGAGCAGCCTACGAGCGGCTGCCCTAGGTCGGGCGGCATGCCCGCGATGGCGCTCAGCGCGGCACCCCGGTCCTGGTCGAGCCGCGGGATCGAGGCGAGCAGCGCGCGGGCATACGGGTGGCGCATGCGCGCGAACAGGTCCGCGGTCGGCGCGGTCTCAACGATCTTGCCCGCGTACATCACGCTCACCCGGTCGGCACGGGCGGCGATGACGCCCATGTCGTGGGTAATCAGCAGCATGGACATGCCCAGCCGGTCCTTGACGTCCTCGAGCAAGTCGAGTATCTGCGCCGAGATCGTGGCGTCTAGCGCGGTTGTCGGCTCGTCGGCTATCAGCACCTTGGGCTCGCAGGACAGCGCCATGGCGATCAGTACCCGCTGCCGCTGACCACCGGACAGCTGATGCGGGTAGTCGGACAGTCGCTCCCTGGGCTTGCTCATGCCGACCATGGCGAGCACGTCCGCGGCCCGGTCAAGCGCCGCCGTCCTGCTCGCGCCGAGATGCAGCCGCACGGGCTCGGCGACCTGGTACCCGATGGTCTTGGTCGGGTCAAGCGAACTGTGCGGATCCTGGAAGATCATCGCGATCTCGTTGCCCCTGATCGCCCGCAAGCCAGGCTCGCCGAGCCCGACGAGCTCGGCGCCATCGAACTTGATCGATCCGCTGACGATCCGGCCGCCTGGCGGCAGCAGGCCCATCACGGAGAGCCCGGTCATGGACTTGCCGCAGCCGGACTCACCGACCAGGCCGACCGTCTCGCCCGGGTCTAGCCGCAGGTCCACGTTGCTGACCGCGCGCACGACGACGCGGCCTGCGCTGATGCGCGTGCTAAGGTCGCGGACCTCAAGGACAGGCGGCACCGGCCCGGTCAGCCGCCCATCGCATGCGCGCCGCCGTCGACGTGCACGATCTCGCCGGTTGTCGCAGGGAACCAGTCCGAGAGCAGGGCGACGCAGCCGCGCGCGGCCGGCTCATGGTTACTCAGGTCCCAGCCGAGCGGCGCCCGGTCGCTCCACAAGGACTCGAACTGCTCGGCCCCAGGTATGGACCTCATGGCCATCGTGCGCAAGGGGCCTGCCGCCATCAGGTTGACCCTGATCCGGTACTGGCCCAGGTAGCGCGCGAGATAGCGCGCGCAGGACTCCAGGGTCGCCTTGGAGACGCCCATCCAGTCGTAGGCTGGCCAGGCCTGCCTGGCGTCGAAGTCCATCCCGACGATCGCTCCCCCGTTCTGTTTCATCAGGGGTAGCGTGGCCATCGCCAGGGCCTTGAGCGAATAAGCCGAGACCTGCAGCGCGGTCGCCACGTCGGACCACTCGCTGTTAAGGAAGTTCCCGCCGAGCGCCGCCCCAGGAGCGAACGCGATACCGTGCACCACGCCATCTAGGCCGTCTACGTGCTCCTCGATGCGGTCGGCCAGCGTCTCCAGATGTACTGGATTGGCCACGTCGAGTTCGAGCACCGGCGGGGGCGAAGGCAGTCGTTGCGCCACCCGCCGCACCAGGCTGATCCGCCGCTCGGGATCTTCCTCCGCCTCGCGACCGGGCACGAAGCCGGTGAGCAGCACGGTCGCGCCCTCCTGCTGGGCAATCCTCGCGACATGAAAGGCGATCGAGGAGTCGGTCAGCACGCCGGTGACAAGAACCCGCTTGCCATCAAGTAGTCCCATATCGCGCCCTTCGCTGTGTCCTTATAGCAAGAGTGTCCTGATAGCAGAGTGTCCTGCTAGCGGAATGGCGGTCAGTGGCCCATGCCGAGGCCGCCGTCGACCGGGATGACGGCACCGGTGATGTAGCCAGCATCAGGCCCGGCGAGGAACTGCACCACGCCGGCCACCTCATCGGCCGAAGCCGTGCGACCGAGCGGAACGCTGTCCACGATCGCCTGCTTGCGCTCCGGTGTCAGCCCGGCTGTCATGTCGGTGTCGGCGAAGCCTGGTGCGACCACGTTGACCGTGATATTCCGGCTGCCAAGCTCCCTGGCAAGCGAGCGGGCCATCCCGACCAGCCCGGCCTTCGAAGCGGCGTAGTTAACCTGGCCGGCCGATCCGAGCAGCCCCACCACCGATGAGAGGAAGATGATCCGGCCCCTGCGCAGCCGGATCATCGGCCGGACCGCGCGCCTGACGACCCGGTACGCCCCGGTCAGGTTGGTGTCCACGACAGAGGTGAACGCTTCCTCGCTCATCAGCGCGAGCAGCTGATCGCTGGTCACCCCGGCGTTGGCCACAACCACCTCGACCGGGCCGTGGGCGGCCTCCGCTACCGCGAAGGCCTCGTCGACGGACGCCGCGTCCCGCACGTCGCACCTGGCCACGGTCAGCCCGTCAATCTCCGCGCCAGACCGGGACGTGACGGTGACCTTGTCTCCAGCGGCGGCCAGCCGACGGGCGATCGCCAGCCCGATGCCCCGGTTGCCGCCGGTCACCAGGACTGATCGGCTCATCATCTACCTCCGTTGCCCAGGCGGTGCGTCGGCAGCGCGGTTAGGAGCGTACTCGGCGATTGGCAGCATCGCGCGGTCGGGAGCGGATCAGGAGTCCTCGAGCCTGAAACCAACTTTCATGCCAACCTGGATGTGCGCGATGGCCCCGTCCTGGAGCTGACCGCGGATCTCGGTCACCTCGAACCAGTCGAGATGGCGCAGCGTCGCTGCCGCGCGGCCTAGCCCGTTGCGCACGGCCGCGTCGATGCTCTCGGGTGACGTGCCGACGATCTCAGTTACCCGGTAGGTCCTGTCGGTCATGCGGTTCCTCCACGTCGACGTAAAGCAGGTCTAGGTCTACTACCCTGGCCGGCCCTGGCGGCGGCGCCACGCTGCACCGCCGATTCGCTTCCTCGCGATCACGGCCCTAACGTGGGACTGTGCGAAGCCGCCACGCCCGCCGCGACCAGGCCTATGTGGTCACCGAGGCCCGGCAGTCCCGCTCGGAGGAAATCAGCCAGCGGGAACGGCGATACCTGCTGATGATGGGCATCCGTATCGCCTGCTTCATCGTGACGGTCGTGTTGTTCGTCAACCATGCCGGCTGGTTCACGCTCATCCCCGCGGCCGGCGCGATCGCGCTGCCTTACTTCGCTGTGGTCGTCGCCAACGCCAGACGAGAAACTGGCGGGGCGAGCGGATTCCACGCCTATCAGCCGCGGCTACCCGAGCGCTACACTCCGCCGGGCGACGCCAACGGCCAGCCCAGTGCCGGCCAGCCCGGTACCGGCCAGCCCAGTACCGGTCAGCCCGGTGCCGGCCAGCCCGGTGCCGACTGGCCTGGCACGACCAAGCCGGGCGCCGCGAGCGACGACGACCCAGGCTCTGGCCGGTAGGACGACCGCAGGCGCGGCCGTCCCTGGTTACTTGCGAACGACCGGCTGGCCTGCGACGGGTCCGACTTGCCAGGCGGTTCTGGCGCGCTTCACCGTAACGTCACAGTTAGTCCAGAACGTTGCAGCTAGTCCAGCAATGGTCGGCGCAAATCGGCTAACCTGGCTGGTTCTGACCAGCCGTGAGTGATCAGCAGATTCGCTTCTAATCCGGTCTTGACGCACATGGGGGCGGTTCGGTGTAACATGCATACCGGTGCTCTGGTCCCCCGCTGGGGCACCGATGCCGGCGTTCCGGGCCCCCGTCGGAGCGCCGATGAACGCGACGCCGGGTGGTTTGCCCCCGTAGCCACCCGGCGTCGCTCTATGCTCGCTGGC
>JASIBM010000469.1 GCA_030045175.1 Streptosporangiaceae bacterium
CGCGTGACCGGCGGGCCAAGCGTCGTGCGGCGGCGGCCGCGCTGGCCGGGATCGGCGTGCCGCGCAGCAGGCTGACGCCACGCGACGCGGTGCGGGAGGCCGTCATCGCGGTGGCGAGGGCGCCGATGCGCACGGTGCTGACGTCGATGGGCACGGTGCTGGCCGTTGGCACGGCGATCGCCACGATCGGGCTCTCAGACTCCGCGGCAGGCGCGGTGTCCAAGACGTTCAACGCGCTCCGCGCGACGGTGGTCACGTTCACGGATAACTCGTCGTACCTTTCCCCGCCGGACCTGACGGAGGCCGCTGAGCTCAGGCTCGACCGGCTCAACGGCGTGGTCGGGGCGGGCCTGACCTGGCAGCTTGGCAATGACCAGCTCTACCAGGTGAGCAGGACCGCGCCGACGGTGCAGTCGGGGCAGTCGCCGGCCGGCTTGCCAGTCACGGTTGCCTCGCCGCGCGCGCTCGCGCTGATCGGCGCTCACCTGACGGCCGGGCGGCTGTACGACGCTGGCATGGACCAGCGCGGCGACCCGGTCGTGCTCCTCGGGTCGGTGGCGGCGCAGCAACTCGGGATCACCGGGGTCGGGGAGACGCCGGCGATCTTCATCGGCAAGACGGAGCTGACGGTGATCGGCATAGTGGACCGGGCGCCGATGGACCCGCAAGCGCTGCTTGGCTTGATCATCCCGCCAGGAGCCGCGGCCGCGGTGGGCGGGCCGACCTCCGCCGACCTGGGCCGGCAGATCATGGTCAGGACGTTGCCAGGCGCCGCGCAACTGATCGGCAGGCAGGGCCCGCTCGCCATCGACCCGCTGCATCCTCATCAGGTCTCCGCCGCGGTCCCCATCGACCCGACCCAGTTGCGCGAGTCGGTCAGCTCGTCACTGGCCACGCTGCTGCTCGCGATCGCGCTGATCGCGCTTGGCGTCGGTGTCGTGGCGATCGCCAATACCACGCTGCTCTCTGTGATCCAGCGCCGCGCCGAGATCGGCCTGCGCAGGTCGGTGGGGGCGGCGCCGCGCCACATCGCTGTCATGGTGGTCTTCGAGGCCGTCCTGACCGGCGCGATCGGGGGCCTGATGGGCACCAGCGTCGGAGTGCTGATCATCTCGGTCGTGTGCGCCAGTCGCGGCTGGGTGCCCGTGCTCGACCCCGTGCTGCTGCTCGCCGCGCCTGCCGTCGGTGCCGTCGCCGGCCTGCTGGCCGGCCTGTATCCCGCGTGGCGGGCGAGCCGCGTCTCGCCGATCAGCGCCCTCCAGCGCTAGCTTTCCCGCTCGTCTCCGGGGTCCTTCAGGCACTGCCTGGGCCACTAGCCCCGGCGGGTCCACCCGCGTCCCTCCGCTCCTGCGTCCGGACAGCATCGCGCCCCTGCGGCTCTACGTGCGCTCGCCTTCGGCGAGCCCGCGCGGGTCTTCCCGCTCGCCTTTGGCGAGCCCGCGCAGGTCTTCCCGCTCACCTTCGGCGAACCCGCGCAGGTCTTCCCGCTCACCTCCGGAGCGATCGGCCCGGAGTCGCGGGCTAGCCGAAACCATAGGTCACACAAGCAACTTCACCACCCCACGTCACGCACCTTGATCATTCTTTCCGGGTGAATGGCGAATTGGTCCGATTACTCCGGGTCAATGGCACATTCATCGCGGCGACGCGATGGGAGCAAATGTTGCGAAAGGTATGAAAAATTGTATATCGGACCGCGCAAGGGTGATCTGCGGCGCTGGGCGGGCCGCAGGCGAGCGGAGGGGCGGGCCGCAGGCGAGCGGAGGGGCGGGCTGCAGGCGAGCGGAGGGGCGGGTCGCAGGCGAGCGGAGGGGCGGATCTGATCTCCGGCCGGGCTCCGCTGGCCGCCTTCGGGCCCGCCGACCTGGCGCTGGCCTCGGCGCGTAGCCGCGGGCCGCACCCCTGCCAGATCGCCGCGCCGTTTCCGGTCGGCCCAAGATTCGGCAACCGAGCGTGCTGAGCTGACGTCATTAGGTATTGATTCGCTCGGTCGCGGGTCGGGCGCGTTTCCCGCTCGCGGCGATCCCAGAATAGGAGTATCCCGATGTTCAATCCATTCTCACGCCCACGCGGCCGGCTGGCCGTGCTCGCCGGCGTTGCCTGCGCGGTTGCCTTGCTCCCGGCCGCCGCCCTGGCGGCTTCCCCCGGCAGGGGCGCCGCCGCCACCCACGGGACGCCCGTGCTGCCGAAGTGCGAAGTGGCCAACGGCGTCCACCCCGCACCTGGTGCCTTCGTATGGTCGGGCAACCCGGGCGACGGGTTCGCCGGCGGCACCGGCTACGAGCTCGAGGTCACCAATATCGGCAAGCACCCCTGCACCCTGCAAGGGGTTCCCGGGCTGGCCGCGTTCGGCACCAACGGCAAGCTCGTCGGCAGCAAGAAGCCCGCGTCTACCACCGGCCCACTGGTGGTACTCGGGCCGTCCCAGACCGCCCACATCAACCTGACCGTCTACGACGCAGGCAATGTGTGCCCGCGGCACTCGGTCCCCGCCGGGTTCTACGTCTACCTGCCGGGCCAGAAGCTCGTCTCGGACACGTTCCTGACCGGGCAGGCGTGCCCGGGCGGCCCAGCCGGCGGAGTCCTGTCCGCCAGCGCGAT
>JASIBM010000470.1 GCA_030045175.1 Streptosporangiaceae bacterium
AGCGAGGCGATCCGGCCGTAGGCCGCGTAGCTCGCGGTGTCCGACGAGCCCACCGGCGTGAGGCTGACCATGACCGCGACGATGGCCGCGCTCGCCAGGAACAGGTGGCGCGGGTTGGGCCGCCAGCCCTGGCTGTGCGCCCACAGCATCCCGGCGAGCCCGAGGCAGGCCAGGATGTCCCCGGTGTAGAGCATCCCCGCCGCGATGAAGCCGTGGTGCGTCAGCGGTGGCAGCAGGCGGGACAGCGGCAGCCTGACGATGGCCAGCGTCATGCGGTTGGGCGCCATCGCCCCGACTAGCATCCCCAGCAGCAGGCCCACGCCGGACACGCTGATGGCGACCTTCGGATCGGAGAGCTTGCTCCAGGCCAGCTTGCGGATCACCGTGCTCATGACCCGCTCGATCGGACCGGTTGGCCCCTGGCGCTCGTCGGGAACGTACGTCCCTGGCTGGCCCGTCGGCCGGACAGTTCCGGGCGAGTCGGGCGGGCGAACGGACGCCTGTGTCACCTTGGGCCATACCTCCGTTGCCGGACCAGCGCAACATCTCCGAGCGCAGGTAGCACCAGCCACCGGGTGCTAGCCCCGGAGGGACGAACCCCCCAGACCCCCCGCACTCCGGTCTCCCTGCGACTGGGCTGGCCCTGCGTGCACGTCATCACCCAGCGTAGGCGGCACCCAGGGGCTCCACGTCGCATTCACCGCAATCGTGACATGGGCACCCCAGGGCGTCCCGGGAGGCCACGGGGGAATGCGCTGTCGCTGAGCATACGCGCTACGGCCAATGGCTCAGGACGCGCGGTGCCGGCCCAGGGATGGGGTCACTGGCGGGCCGGCCGGTGCGGCGCGGGCTACTGGTAGAGCTCTTCGACCCGCCTGATCTTGGTGACGGCGTCGCTGACGAGCACGCCGTGCCTTTCCAGCACGGGGAGTACGTCGCGGCTCCGGTCGCAGAGGAAGGCTATGGCGTCGTGTTCGCCCCTCAGCCTGAGCCAGACCGCGAGCCGGCTCGCCGGGAGCGCGACGAGCCCCACCCGGCCCAGCTCGTCGTACCTGGCCTCCCAGGTAGGGACGATCCAGCCGCTGATCACCGTCCCGCGCAGCCGCACCCCCCAGTCGAAGAACTCCAGGCGGGCGAGCGACCCGCTGGTGATGACGTGCCTGGCCATGACGCCGCCCCGGAATAGCTCCCTGAGCTCGCCGGCCGGCGCGCCGATGGTGCGCTTGTTCGCCGCCGCCAGCTTGATCCACATGACGATGCCGACGGCGCACAAGAGAACGAGCACCGCGGCAAGAACGATCTGGAGCACTGCGCCGGTCCTGAGCCGGTCAGCGAGGAGGCTCGCCGGGGAGCGGCACCCCGTTCAGCAGCGCGTCACGCTGAGCGGCGGCTTGCTGCTTCTTGGCGGCGCGGATGAGCTTGGGGTCGTAACGCGGGTCGCCCTCGATCTGGATCTCGGCCTTGTGGTTCTTGGGGTCGTATTCGACCTTGACCACATCCCCCGGATTCGGCTGCGAGAAGATGGGCACCTTCGCCTTCGTCTCCACCCGGACCGGGGCCTCGCCTTCCGGGCGAACCTCCAGGATGAACTTGTGGTGTTCCCAGTCCACGCCGTGGACGTCGGTGTCGCGAACGGGGCCAGGGCCTTCGTCATCGAGGATCAGTGCGTCGGCAAGCACCTTTTTATCGAACATGGCGCAAGTATGCCGTAATGACGGAGCGGCGGACAGCTACCCTTTGGCCTGGTGGGCATTTGGGCACGGCATGGAGGTGGAGATGAGCGCTTCGCGGGGGGTTCTGGGCCATCGGGGGTTCGGGGGTGCCCCCCGGTCAGCAGAGTGCCCCCCCTGGCCAGCACTGCGGCGGTTCGCGCTGCTGACCCTGGGCGCGGTCGCGCTGCCGGCCGCGTGCGCTTGGCCGCTGATCCCGGCGGGACCGGCGGCGGCCGCGCGCACGACCACGACGAGCGCGATCGCCACGGCGCGCAGCCGGCCGGTCCTCGGGGTCGACCTGTACTCACTGAGCAACTACCCGGCCACCCAGGTCACGGCCTACGGCGAGCGCACGCTGAAGTACATCAAGAACTTCCTGCACGCCGACGCCGTGGGCATCGTCTGGAACTTCTACGCCACCACGTATAGCTCCGATTACGTGCAGACCACGTCCGAGACCCTGACCCCGGGCAACGTCGCTATCTTGACGAAGATCGCCCAGGGCCTCGGCCTGAGGGTGGAATACCGGCCCATGATCGTGGTGACCGACGAGCCGAACCCATGGCAGGGGATCATCAGCCCGGCCGATCCCCATGTTTGGTTCAATAGCTACTTTCATGCCGAAAAGCCGTACCTGCAGGTCGCTCAGCAACTCGGCATCAGCGAGTTCGTGACCGCCAACGAGATGCACCGGATGAACGCGACCCCGGGCTGGGGAGCGTTCTTCGCGCGCGTCCGCACGGTGTTCGGTGGCATAGTCTCCTACGCCTCCTGGGATGAGGACTACCTGCCTTCGGCCGCGCACATCCTGCCGGTCCGGTACCCGGGCACCAACATGTACCGGCCGTTGTTCTTGCCTTCCAACGCCCCGTCGGCGCAAGTGACCGCGGCCTGGGAGGCGTACTTCCAGCACGTGCCCGCCTCGGTGCTCGAGCGCACGGCCATCGACGAGACCGGAATCGCCGCCAGGCGCGGCGCGTACCGGCATCCCGGCGACATGTGGAGCAACATCGGCAGGGACGAGGAGGTGCAGGTGAACTGGTATCTCGCCGCCTGTCATACGGTCCTGCGCTATCACATGCGCGGCGTGTACATATGGAAGGTCGACCTGACAGACAACCCGGCCCACCCGGCCAGGTCACTGTCGACATTCGAGGGCGAGAAGGGTGCCCTGGCCATCCGTGCCTGCGCCCGCCTGCTCGGTGCTGCCTAGCTCGGGAGCCTAGCGCGGGTTCCTAGCTCAGCCTTGCCAGGGGCGGGCGGGTGCGGGCAGCGCTGGCGGAGTCAGGAAGTGCGGTGGGCCGTCGAGGTCCAGCGCGTCAAGCGGATCGACGGCAGCGGCGTCGCGCCTGGTCAGCGGCGGAAGGTTCCACTTGCGCTCGACAAGCTTGAGTATCGAGGTGTGATCGTAGACCTGGTCGGTCACGTAATCGGGCTTGGCGTATGGCGAGACGATCACGGCGGGCACGCGAAAGCCAAGCTGCTCGTACGTTGTCGGCCCGGTGTCAGCCATCTCGATCTTCTTGGCCAGGCTCGAAGATCTCAGCAGCCGCAGCGATGAGAAGCGCTCTATCGGGTCGCGGCCAGGCACGTCGTCGGGCGCGGGCGCGGGTGGCGGTGGCACGTGGTCGTAGTATCCGCCGTGCTCGTCGTACAACCAGATGAGCAACGTCTTCGGCCAGGCCGGGCCGGTCATCACCGCGTTGATGACCTTCGCGGCGAACCCCTCGCCGGCGTGGATGTCTTGCGGGTTCTCTTCCGAGCAACTCTTGAAGTCGGGATCGACGATGCTGAACGAAGGCAACGCGCCGCCGCTGACGTCCGTCCAGAACTGGTTGACCGAGCGCAGGTGGTTGACCGAGCGCAAGAACCCGAGCGGGTAGAGGTCGGCCGTGGCCTGCACCTTGCTCTCGAGCGAGTTCTTGATGCCAGGAAGGAAACTTCCGATAGCCGCGCCAGCGGGGCGCAGCCAGTTAAGTAGCCCGCTGTGCGCCACCCTCCTGGTGGCCGTTGTCGCGCCGGACATCTGGTGATAGTTGGCCCACGTGATGTCGTGGGCGGTGAGCAGGTCAAAGATGGTCCCGGCGGCGGGATAATCCACCATGCCGAACGGCAGGTCGTCGATCAGGCCGTCGGCGGTGCCCGCGATCATGAACCTGCGGTTCGGGAACGTCGGGCCGAGGCACGCCGAGAACCACCGCGTGGCCAGCGGGAACGTCCGGGCCAGCCCGTAATAGAACGGCAGGTCCGCCTCGGTCCAGTAGGTCATCGCAACCGAGGCATCTCCCCCGGGCACGGTCTGCTCGATGCTGCGGACAAAGCCGTCGTTCGCGCCGTTGTCCCACTGGATATGACTGGCGTTCCAGCTCTGCGTCGGCGCGCCGCTGAGCTGCACGGTGCCGGCGAAGTGCGCCATCGCCACGGCGCTGCCATCGGATGCCGGATTCGTCGATGCCGGCTGGCCGGCCCCGTCGAGCGGCAAGCCGTCACCCCGGCCGGCCAGCATGCCGAGGTAGTTGTCGTACGAATGGTTCTCCATCATCAGGACCACGATGTGGTCGATCTGCGGCAGGCCATCAGAGCCAGTCTGCGAGGTTGGCCGCGGCCTGGCTTCCTGATTCGCGAGCGCCTGGGCCGCCCGCCGCCGCGATGAGGTCTTTTCTATGCCTTTGAGCACGGCGCCAGCCTGCCAGACAGGAAACGAACCTGCCCGGCCATCGCGTAATCCCGGAGCTATGGCATGGACGCGGCGACGAAGGTGCCGCGCCCGTGGATGGTCACGATCAGGCCGCGCTCGCGCAGGACGGCCATGCCGTGGCGCACGGTGCCGCAGCACACCTCGTACTCCTCGGCGAGCGCTTGCTCTGATGGGAGCCTGCGAGTGATCTCGCCGCTGGCGATGCGCCTGGCCACGTCGTCGGCAACCTGGATGTAAGCGTGCGACCCCCGGAGCGGGTCAACTGGCTGGACCTGCATGGCCTGCACCTAGAGGACGATAGAGCTATCGAGACGTTTGCCTAGCTTATCCGAAGTCATCCAGGCTCGCGCGCCATTGACGCAAAGCGCAGGGCAGGGCGCTACGGGGTCGCGTCGGGCGCCATGGCCTGGACGCCGGCGATGAACAGGTCGATGCCGAACTGGTAGTGCTGGTCGGGGTCCTCGCACGCGGTGAGCGGCCCGGCGGACTCGATGATCCTCGGGTACTTGCTGGGCGGCAGCATGGCGAGCCTGATCCGGTTGCGGCGCTGATACTCGGCGCGGTCCTCGTCGGTCATGCTGGGCTCGAAGCCGGGCTCGCTCATGACGAGCATCAGGCCGGTGTAGAGGGCGTTTCGGACGATGGCCGCGGCTTGGGCCGGGTCAAAGCCGACGCTACGCAGCACCTCGAGTGCGATCTCGGTGGCCGTGAACGCGGCCTCGCTGTTCATCTTCTCGCCGGAGAGCAGCAGCGTCGAGGCGGACGGGTGCGCGCGTAGCACTCCGATGAGCGACTCAAGCAGGCCCCTGAGCTGCGCAGGCCAGGGGGCAGCGGGGTCGATGTCGATGTCGATGCCGGCCCAGACCCGCTCGGCGAGCCCGGCGAGCAGCTCTTCCTTGCTGCGGAAGTGCCAGTAAAGGGCCATGGGCGTCACGCCGAGCTCGGTGGCGAGCCGGCGGATGGTGACTGCCTCGAGGCCGTCGGCGTCGCTGAGCGCGAGCGCGCGGTCAACGACCGCGGCCCTGGTGAGCCTGGCCCGGTCGGCTTGGTGGGCTGTGGTGGGAGTCATCGCTTGACAACTATACGACGTACGAGTCAAGATAGCTATGTACAACGTACAGGTAGTACGTATACGGGTCATGTATAGATCTCTCGTATAGGGACGAAAGGGGTAATCGGATGTTCATGGTCGTCAGCTTTCCCTGGCCCACTCAGTCGGCCTATGCCCAGCTCAAGCGTCGTGGGTCGGCGGGTGACGCGGTGGCACGCCAAGACGCCAGGACCGACGCCGAGGTGCAGCGCGAGCTCGCCACGGCGGCCGATCGCGGCTAGCCACGAGGAAGACAGCGCGGGTTCGTTGCCGGCGCACCAGCAGGCAGCGGGAGCCCGCGCTGTCGCGTCAGGACTTCCCATCCGCCAGATCTTCCTCGCCGGCCAGTAGCGCGCCGGGCCCGGCGACCGCTAAGGCAAGCCGCAGGGATCTCGGCCGTCAGCTGACGCGCTGCCCGGCCCGACCACCCGGTGAGCTGCTGGTCATGGATTTGCGCCTCGGCCGCCGCGTGAGTCACAATGACCGCTGGCGATGAAGCTCGCCCGAACCGCGGCCTGCCCGCTGATGGCTTCTACCCCGTGATGTTGACTGGGAGGAGTCCATCGTGACTGACGTGACGCCGGAACCGCCCGGCAATGAACGTGGGGGAGGTACCTCCCCCAGCCACTACGCACCGCAGGCCTGGTAGCCGTCTTGTTGCCGATCCCGTTCATCCAGGTCCTGCAGGTCCTGACGATCATCGGCGCGGCCCCCGGAGTCAGCGGGGTCATCGCGCGGACCGAGGCCAGGCTGCAGGGGCGGCGCGGTCCCCGGGTCCTGCAGCCCTATTACGACCTGGCGAAGCTATTCCGCAAGGAGGCCCTGGCGCCGGAGGGGGCCAGCTGGGTCTTCCTTGCCGCGCCGGTTGGCGCGTTCGCGTGCTACCTGACGGTGCCGCTGCTGATTCCGGTGCTCACCACGTTCCCGCTGCCCCTTGGCTACATGGGCGACATCCTGGGCGGCGGGTTCATCTTGTCGCTGGCCGGCTTCCTGGTGGCCGTGGCCGCGCTGGAGACCGGCAGCCCGTACGCGCAACTCGGCGCCAGCCGGGCGAAGACGTTCGCGGCGATCACCGAGCCTGTCGTCCTGTTCGTCGTGTTCACGGTGGCGCTGCTCACCGCGACCGACCTGCCTTACGCCCTGGCGGCCACGGTCCGCTCGTCGGCCGGGCAGATCATCCGGCCCGCCCACGTCCTGGCGGCCGCCGCCCTGTTCATGGTGATCTTGTATGAGACCGGCCGGATCCCGGTGGAGACGCATACAGGTACCAACGAGTTCGGCATGATCGAAGAGGCCCGGCCGTTTGAGCACTCGGGACCGTACTTCGCGCTGCTGAAGTGGGGGTCGGCGGCCAAGCAGCTGATCTTGTACACGATCTTGCTGAACGTGTTCGTCGCCCCCTGGGGCCTGGCTGCGACTCACCAGCCCGGTGCCGTGCTGATCGCGATCGTCGCGCTGCCTGCCAAGGCGTGCGTGCTCGGCACGATCGTCGCGGTCATCGACAACTCGTTCGCCAAGCTGCGCCTGTTCAAGATCACCGAGTTCGCCGCGGCCGCGTTCTTGCTGGCCGTGCTCGGGGTGTTCACCTTGTACCTGGGGGGTGGCTGATGATTTCGTCGTGCCGGAGGCGCGCATATCAGCCGGGTGCCGGAGGCGCGCAAATGACGCCGCCGCCTAGCGTGTACGCCGGCGGCGCGAACGTGATCGCCGTGCTGATCTTGCTGGCCGAGTTCGGCATGTTCCGGCAGGCGCTGCTGCGCGACCAGGTCCGCCTCTACGCCGGGCAGTCGATCTTGATCGCGGCCCTGGCCGTGCTCGTCGGCGCCGTCCGCCACCTGCCCGAACTGTATGCGCTGGCGGCCGTGACCGTGCTGCTGAAGGCGGTCGCGATCCCGCTGGTGCTCCGTCGCCTGCTGCGCGAGACCGAGCCGGATCATCCGCTTGACGCCGGCCATGACATAGCGGGCAGCGGCGGCCTGGGACTGGCGAGCACGGTGCTGATCGGGATCGCGGTCGCGGCGTTCGGCTTCTTCTCCGCCAAGGCACTACCAGTGAGCGGCGGCGGTGCCCCAGTCACGGCGCTCTCGGTCTCGCTCTCGGTGGTGCTTGTCGCCTTCGTGCTCATGATCCACCGCCGTGACGTCGCATCGCAGGCGATAGGCCTGTTCTCGCTGGAGAACGGGATCTCACTCGCGGCGCTGGTGGTGGCGGCTAGCTTGCCCCTGATCTTGGAGGTCGCGCTGTCGTTCGACCTGCTGCTCGCGGTTGTGGTGTTCGGCCTGCTGATCCGGCTCCACCACGGCCGGGCCGAGACGCTGTCCACCACCGACCTGACCGGGCTGCGAGGCTGACGTGACCGCAATCGTCTTGGTGCTGCTGAGCCTGCCGCTGGCCGCCGGGATCGCCACGTTCTGGTTGCCGGCCGCGGCGGCGGCGCCGGTCAGCGCGGTGGCTGGCATTGCCAGCTTCGGCCTGGTGCTCGCGCTCGTCCCTGCGGTGGCGCACCGGGAGGTCGTCGCCCTCGGCTTCGTGCGGGTCGACGCGCTCGCCGCAGTGTTCCTGCTCGCCACCAGCTTCCTGTACGCGTGCGTGGCGGTGTACTCGATCGGCTACCTGCGTACCGCTGGGGAGCCAGGCGCCGCAGGTCAGCGGCACGCCCGCAGGTTCTGGGCCGGGCTGCACCTGTTCGCCTGGTCGATGCTTGTCGCGCCGGCGATGAGCAACCTGGCGCTGCTCTGGATAGCGATCGAGGTCACGACGATCATCTCGGCGCTGCTGGTGGCGACCGAGCGCACCGACGGGGCGGCCGAGGCGGCCTGGAAGTACGTCCTGCTCGCCTCGGCAGGGCTGGCGGTCGCGCTGCTCGGCACGATCTTCCTCTATTACGCGGGCGCGCACGTGCTCGGGCAGTCTTACAACCTGGCATTCGCGCCACTGCTCGGCGTCGCCGCCAGGCTGCCGCACGCCATCGTGCGGCTCGCGTTCGCGCTCGCCGTGCTCGGCTACGGCACGAAGGTCGGCTTGTTCCCTGTGCACACGTGGCTGCCAGATGCGCATTCGGAGGCACCGACGCCGGTGTCCGCGCTGCTGTCGGGCTCGCTGCTAGCGGTCAGCTTCTACGCGATCCTGCGGTTCTACCAGGTCACCGCCGCTGCCATCGGGCCCAGCTTTCCCCGGGATGTGCTGCTGGCCTTTGGTGTCGCTTCGCTGCTGCTCGCGGCGCTATGCCTGCTCGACCAGCAGGACTATAAGCGGCTGCTGGCCTATTCCAGCATCGAGCACATGGGCATCCTGGCGATCGGGGTCAGCTTCGGCGCGCCGATCGCGCTGGCGGGCGTGCTGCTGCACGTGCTTGCGCACGCCGCCGCTAAGGGCAACGCGTTCATGGGCGCGGGCGTCCTCGTGCGCAAGTTCGGCACCAAGCGGATCGGGTCGGTGACCGGCGGGCTCGACCTGCTGCCCTGGAGCGGGCCGCTGTTCCTCGCCGCGGTCCTGGCGCTGTCGGCGATGCCGCCGTTCGGGATCTTCCGCAGCGAGTT
>JASIBM010000471.1 GCA_030045175.1 Streptosporangiaceae bacterium
TAAAATGCCACCGGCCCCAGTTGATGATGCGACACCGTTTTCGCCCTTGCCTCTGGCTTGTGAGCCGTAGCGACCGCTGCGCCTTGCGCCATCATTCCGATAGCGGGGGCAACCCCGATAACACCGAGCGCGTACCGCACCTTCTTCATCCGCAGACCCTTCAAGGAAGATGATCATATAAGATCATCACACTTAACTAAGCATCAGCCGGGCTGCCCTTCCTGTCAAGGGCGCGACTCATGATCACGGACGATTATCTGCAAATACGACTGAGAGTCGTCGGTGATCATGATGATGGCCGTGCAAGAAGCAGGCCAGAGCAGGGTGATTCGCTAAAGGGGCGCGCCATCAGTCACAAGCTCAGCTCGAGTCCCTCGCGCAACGCGTGGTCAGCAATTAGCCTCCCGCGTAAGAGTGATAGGTCGCGATCACGGGATTACAGTCCCGCGGATCGGCAGATGCCCGTGGCAGCTCAGCGGATCGCGCCCCAGCGGCAGGCGTGACAGCCGGCGGGCCTGGTGCAACCAGACTGAACGCTCGTCCGTCTTGACAGGCAGCGGCGGGCACCGACCCCGCCGGGATCGCTGCCGTGACCGGGAATCGGGAGGTCATCATGCCTGGCGTGATCGTGGCCAGCCGGCGAGCCGTGGCCGTCGCAGTCCTGGTGGTAACGGCGGCCGGATGCTCTGCCGCGCACCAGGGTGCAGCTCATGCCCGCAACCCCGCGGTGACGGCTCACCCTCACGCAGCTCACGCCCGACCGCGCACTCCGGAGCTTCCGGGTATCTACCTGGGCATCGGGGACGGGCCCTGGTACGGGCCCAAGGTGCGTCCACGCGCGCTGCTCCTGGGCGCCGACTGGACTGTCACCAGGATCCGGTGGGCGGACTGGACCCGGCAGCACGCCGACGGGCGGGGCTACTACGTGGCATGCGCGGGTGCTGGCGGCCCGTGCGACGACTTCTGGGCCGTGATCCAGGTGACGCATGTCAGGGAGCATCACGGCGCCCGCTATTTCGCGATCATGAAGATCACCGGCAGGCACCACCGGGTCGAATGGCTGGTCATGAGCACGCAGCAGGGATCCTGGTTTCAGCGGGCGAGGCCACGCTGATCCCGGGCGGCGGGACCGATTTCCAGCGCCGTCACAGGGCGGCCGATGTCAGCCACGCGACTCGATGCCTCGGCTACGTGGCTGGCCAGCGCGGAAGTTCCAGCTGCTAACGCTCCCACAAAATGCTAGTCGACTGATTTGCATATTGCGGCAAAGGAACTATATGAAACCACTAGCTTGCCACACACCTGAATCGGCTCACTGTAGAAGATTATATGCACACCATCGCTGAAGTGCGACTTTACGTTATTGCCTCCAGGACTCTTGTGAGAATAAGCCATGATCTTTGCTCCGCCGATGCTATGCGCCCAGATGCGGACCCTGAAATACCAGTCCGAAAGAAGGCCATTCTGAAGACTGCCCTTCACGGTGCCGATACATATAGCGCCACCATCAGATTCATGCTTCCACCAGAACTTAAGAACCGAGCCAGACTTATTAACCGCCCTAGCGGAGGTGTCCGCGGTGCAGCTATCGGTATAAGGCGCATTGTAAAGTGCCACGGGCCCCAGTTGATGATGCGACACCGTTTTCGCCCTGGCCTCTGGCTTGTGAGCCGTAGCGACCGCTGCGCCTTGCGCCATCATTCCGATTGCGGGGGCAACCCCGATAACACCGAGCGCGTACCGCACCTTCTTCATCTGCAGGCCCTTCAAGGAAGATGATCATATATGACCATCTAGCCTAAACCTAATATTTTAACCCAAGTATCGATTGGCCTGCTCTTCTCGTCAAGGGCACTGTTATATAACGCACGGGGTATGTAGTGCACCCGCAGTGGGTAGGGCGCCGTCAGGCAGCACGTGCTCAACGGGAACACTCTCGCCGCGTCAATGGTTCGGCCGGTCTTCCGGAAGCGCTCAGGGGGCGACTTGGTTGCCTCGTGGGTCTACGGGGCAGCAGTTGGCTACTGGGCAGACTCGGCACCTGTCGTTAGCCGTGGCCGTGAACGTCGGCCCGCCCATCGCGGCGGCGACCTCCTTGACCAGAGCCTGCGCCCAGCCAGGATCAGGATCGGCGGCCAGCGCCCGCTGCGCTTGCACGATCGCGCCCTTGGCGCCGCCGGCCTTCCCTACCTGAACCAGCTCGGCGCCGCCCGGCTCGGTGAGCCCGAACTCGACGAACGCGCCGAGCACGACGGCGAGCTGGTACACCCCGAGTTGCGGGTTCCGCTCAAGGTCGGACCCGGACGGCTTGCTCGACCCGGTCTTCAGGTCTACCACGACGGCGGTCCCGTCCGGAGCGCGCTCCAGCCTGTCGACCTGGCCGGAGATCACGACGTTGTCAGTCCGCACCCGCAGCCGCTGCTCGACGGCGAGCAGTTCGCGCCGGTTCTGCCGTTGCCAGTCAAGGAACCTCGCGACCATCTGGTCGGCGTTCTGCCGCTGCCTGGCGCTGTACCACGGGCTGCCGAAGTCGAGCTGGTGCCAGATCTCGTCAATCCGCCCTGCCACGTCGGCACTATCGGCGCCCTCGGCCACCAGGGCCGCGGCGGCGTGAATCACCGTTCCCAGGTGCCCTGCGGTCATCGGCTGGCTCGCTCCTACCGCGGATTCAAGCAGCCACCGCAGCCCGCAGGTCACGAACCTCTCGACCTGCGACGGTGAGATCTTCACCTCGCCGCCGCCGATCGGCCCGTCGCCAGACCAGCGCGTCAGCGCGTACCACTGGCCTGGGCTGGCCCCGCTCACCCCGGCCCCGGCCAACCGCGCGAGCTGAGCCGCCGCCGCCCTTCGCACCGGCTCGGGCAGCGCCCGGTCGGCGGCCGCCCGGCGCAGGTCGGCGGTCAGGGCAGGCAGCGACAGCCAGCGTCGTCCGGCGCCTACGACCTGCTCGACCTCGATCTCGTCACCGGCTAGCTCAGCCAGGAACCTGGACGGGCGGTCCTCGCTGTCCTCGCCACCCACGGCGGTGACCACCAGGCGGCGCCGCGCGCGGGTCACGGCGACGTAGAACAGCCGGCGTTCCTC
>JASIBM010000472.1 GCA_030045175.1 Streptosporangiaceae bacterium
AGATCTTCATCACCAGCTCATCGCGCGGCGGTGAGCTCAGGTCCGGCGGCGTGCGCAGCCAGCGGATCAGCTCTCGCTCACCCGCCGCGGTGATCTGGAATCCCTTCTGCGCGCTGTCGTCGCCCGAGCCATCGGACTCGATCAGCCCGTCGCGCTCCAGCCGCTGCAGCGTCGTGTACACCTGGCCCACGTTCAGCGGCCAGACCTCGCCAGTCCTCGCCTCGAACTCCTCGCGGAGCTGGAGGCCGTACTTGGGTCCCTCGCTCAGCAGCGCGAGCAACGCGTGCCTGATGCTCATGAAGCACGCCCGCTCGGGAGGCTCCCGCTCGCGCAGCGCGCGCTAAGATCTTGATCACTTGGCATCATGTTAAGTATTATACTGAGTATGCTAGCCAACGCAAGTCAGGCTCGGCGCGGCGGCCGATCTGGAGCGGGTCAGTCAGGCGACATCGGCGGATAATGATGGCCGGTCAGGAAGCCGCGGGGAATTGCCTGGCGCAAAGCGGGCAGATCATCGGCCTTGACCCGTACACGCATCGCAGGCAGATGGGCAATCCGCAGCAGGCGGTGACGCCTGCCGCGGACACCTTGGCGCAGCCCGCGCACGTCGCGGCGGCGGGTAGCATCGCCACCGCCTCGCCCTCGCGGGCGAGCCATCTGACGTGCCCTAGCTCCCACGGCGCCGTTCCCCCCGGAGCCTCCGCCTCGCCCATGCCGCCCAAGGTAGGCGCCGCCGCGCCGTGTGGCACCGGGGATCCACCCCAGCGTTTGAGCGGCGTGCTGCCGGGGTTGCCAACGGCCGCCGCTAGGGCTCCTGGGATCGGGCGAGCAACTTGCGCAAGGCGGCCCGGCTGGTAACGCCGAGCGTCCGGTAGATGTTGGTGAGGTGGAACTCCACGGTCTTGCGCGTCAGGACGAGCTGCTCGGCGATCTCCTCGTTGGACAGGCCCTTCCCTGCGAGCCTGGCAACCCTGCGCTCGGCCCCGCTTAGAATCGCGAACGGGTCCGCCGAGGCATCTGCAGGCAGGCCTAGGTCACGCAGCCGCCGGTGCACCTGGGCTCGATACGCGCCCGCGCCGATCTCGGAGAACCGGCGCAGCGCCGACCGCAGCCGCATCCCGGCGCCGTCGTAATTGCCGCTGGCAGCGAGGCATTCGCCCATGTGCATCTCGACCCGGCCAGCCTCCAGCGGAAGCCGCAGCGACTCGGCCTGATCAAGCGCCTGGGTGTAGTTAGCCATGGCCGTCGTGTTCGCTCCGGCGGCGCAAGCGATCTGGCCACGCACCCGGCACACGCCCATGCTTGCCGACCTCCTGCCAACCATCTCGTAGCGGGTGCAGTAATCGGCGAGGGCAGCCGTGGCCTCGTCGACGCGGCCTAGCTGGGCCAGCGCCTGCGCCCGCAGCGGCCCTACCAGGGCGGTGCCCGGCTCGCGCGGGTCGAAGACTGCCTCGAACTCCGCGGCGGCTTGCAGCAGCGCGCGGCCATCATCCCTGGCCTGCGCGATGATCGCGCGAGCGCCCGCGGCGTACGCGAGCCCGGAACGGGCGCCGATCCAGGGAGCCCACTGACTGGCTGCGGCCGCGTGGGCTTCGGCCTGCGCCCAGTCGCCCCTGGCGGCCCTGGGCTGACAGGCCAGTCCGTGCAGCATGGCGTAATCCCAGTAGTGCTCGTTCTCCTCGGCGTCGCCAATCGCCAGTTCGCAGTGAAAGGCGGAGTCGGCGAGGAGGCCAAGCCGGAACTCCGCGTCGCCGAGGAAGGCCATCGCCTGGTTCACCCGCAGCGCCTCGCCCCGGTATGCCCGCTCCACCGCCTCCTTGAGGTGCCGGTGCCCTGCCCCGACGTCATCTGTCCACAGCTCCGCCAGCCCGCGCGCGACCAGCGGCTCAAGGCCTGGCCTGACGCCGTGCGCGTCGAGGTCCGCGAGGGCCTCGCCGCCGCGTCCGGCCAGCGCGAGGCCGACGGTCCTGGCGAACCACGCGAACGCAAGGACTCGCGCGTCGGTGCTCTGCGAGGCCACCGCGAGCTGCCCGTACTCGATCATCTCCGGGTACGAGAACGTCACCGCCCCGATGATCGCGAGCTGGGTAGCGACCCGGGCCTGGAGGTCAGCCGGGCTGTGCGGGGGAACGACGCCCGCCGCGATCGCGTAGAGCGCTCGCTTGAACCTGAGCTGCGCGTCGTCTACCCGGCCGGCCAGCAGGGACTGGTAACCAGCGACGTAGTCCCACCAGGGATCGCCGCCTCCGGCGGCGATCTCGTCCGCGTAGCGGCCGGCTGCCACCGCGTCCCCGGCCACCAGGTCGGCCTCTACCACGGCAAGCAGCCGCGGCACCCGATCCGGTCCGGGTGGCGTGAGGTCGAGTGCTTGTCGCAGCCTGTCGGCGGCGACAGCGAGCTGGCCAGCGGACACATCGATGGCGGCCTGGCGTTCCAGGTCCGCGGCGAGCTCGGCGTCCGGGCCGTCCGCCGCCGCGACCCGGTGCCGGATCGCCTCAGCACCCGTCAGCAGCCCAGCGGCCCGCCGGTGCAGCTCCCGGCGGCGCGCCAGCCCCGTACGCTCGTAGATGGCCCGCTGCACCAGCGCGTGCCCGAACGCGAACAGGCGCCCGTCGGCGCCAGGCACCTCGCAGACCAGCCCAGCCGCCGCCGCCTCATCAAGGGCGGGCGTGACGTCGCAGAGTCCGGCGAGAGAGGCGGCGCGGGCCGGATCGAACGTCAGGCCAAGGACCGCGGCCGCGGCCAGCAGCGCCTGCGCGGATCCGGATCTCGCTGTCAGCGTCTCCGCCACGGCGTCGGCCAGGGTGCGCGGCGCCGGGAGCGGCCCGGCTCCAGAGCAGATCTGCCGCATGGGCACCTGCGAGAGGATCGCCTGCGCGTACAGCGGGTTGCCGCCGGTGTGCTCGTGCAGCCTGGCCGCGCCTGCCGGGGACAGGCCCGAGTACCCGTGCGCGACCGCCAGCCGCACCAGGTCCTCTGGCGTCATCCCGCCGAGCCGCAGCGACTCCGCGTGATCAAGATCGCAGATCCGCCGCCAGTTGTCGTCCTGACCGGATTCCTCATTCCTGATCACGATGAGCAGGACCGGGATGCCGAACATGTGCCTGGCGACGAACCTTAGCGCCGCCTGTGACTGCCGGTCCGCCCACTGCGCGTCGTCGAGCACGATGATCAGTTCGCCGACCGCCCGGAGCCCGTCGAGCAATCGCTGCCCGACGTAGAGCGGGTCGGCTTCCGGCGCGGGCTCTTCCCAGCCACCCGGGCCACCGTCCGCCTTCGTCCGCCCGAGGAGCGCGGAGAGCACGCTCCAGGGCAGGGCGCTTTCGTCCGGGGCACCGCTGAGCCAGGCCTCGCGCGCCGGACTCGCCTGCACGAGGAATCGCCTGACGAGCGCGGTCTTGCCGATGCCGGACCCGCCATCAATGCCAACGAAACGGGCCCTGCCGTGCTTGACGACGTCCCACGCGCGGTGCAAGGCATCCAGCTCTGCGTGACGGCCGACGAATGCCTCTGATAGGGAGGAAGTGAAGTCAGGCATGCTCAACCGTTCGGCTAGCAGATCGCTCGTCGCGGTTCCTAGCCTGCTGCGCCGTCCTACCGAATCTCTACCGCAAGGATTGGCATGTCAGATGCTGGCCCGTCCGGTCTTGCCCAGGTGCGGCGGCTCGGTGCTGGGACGCTGCGGCACCTGAGGGACCGGCTGCCGGTCCCTGGCTATGACCGGTCCCGTGTCACGCCCGGCGTGGTCCACATCGGCGTGGGCGGCTTCCACCGCTCGCACCAGGCGATGTACCACGACATGCTGATGAACCAGGGCGGGGCGCTGGACTGGGGCATCTGCGGCGTGGGGGTGCTGGCCGCGGACCGGAGGATGAAGGAGGCGCTGGCCGCCCAGGACGGGCTGTACACGCTCATCGTCAAGCACGCCGACGGAACGTGGGAGCCGCGGGTGGTCGGGTCGATCGTGGAGTACCTGTACGCGCCGGACGACCCGCAGGCAGTCATAGCGAAGATGGCCGCCCAGGCGACCCGGGTCGTCTCGCTGACGATCACCGAGGGCGGCTACAACATCAGCGACGTGACCGGCGAGTTCGACGCCGCCAATCCCGGCGTGCTGCGCGACATCGAACCTGGCACGGTGCCGCGGACTACCTTCGGACTGGTCACCGCCGCGCTATGGCGCCGCAGGGCAGCGAGCCTGCCGCCGTTCACCGTGATGTCGTGCGACAACCTGCCAGGTAACGGCGAGCTGAGCAAGCGGGTGTTCTCGGCGTTCGCCCGGCTGCGAGATCCCGAGTTCGGTGACTGGATCGAGCGCGCGGTGTCCTTCCCTAACTCCATGGTGGATCGCATCACCCCGGCGACCACCAGCGCCGACCAGGATGAGGTCAGGCAACGGCTTGGCATCGACGACCGATGGCCGGTGGTCTGCGAGCCATACGCGCAGTGGGTGCTGCAAGACGCGTTCACCGCCGGGCGGCCGGAGTACGACCAAGCCGGCGTGCAGCTCGTCGAGCGGGTGGAACCCTACGAGCTGATGAAGCTACGGCTGCTCAACGCTAGCCACCAGGCGATGTGCTACTTCGCCTATCTGGCTGGCTACCGGCTGGTGCACCAGGCCGCCCAGGATCCGGTATTCCGGGCGTTCCTGCTCGGATACCTGGATCAGGAGGCCACCCCGACCCTGCCACCCGTGCCTGGGGTGGATCTGGATGAGTACAAGCGCACGCTACTCGATCGCTTCGCCAACCCCTACGTCGGCGACACCATCGCCCGGCTGTGCGAGTACGGGTCGGACCGGATACCGAAGTTCCTGCTGCCGGTGATCCGCAGCCAGCTCGCGGCCGGCGGCCAGGTCAGGCGCTCGGCCGCGGTGGTAGCGAGCTGGGCACGGTATGCCGAGGGCAGCGACGAGCAGGGGGCGCCGATCGAGGTGGCCGACCGGCTCAGCGACGACCTCAGGCGGCGCGCCCTCGGCCAGCGCGCCGAGCCCGACGCGTTCATCGCCAACCGCGCCGTGTTCGGCGACCTGGCCGAGGACGAGCGCTTCGCCGGCGCCTACCGGTCCGCGCTTGCCTCCTTGCACCAGCGCGGAGCCAGGGCGACGCTCGAATCGCTTGGCCAGCCCTGATCTGGCCCTGGGCGATCCGCGGCACGGCCGGGTCTCGCGCAGCAAGTCAGATTCCGCCCCTGAACCTTTTCCAACTGAATTACGTTATCCCTCCTGTCACTGAACCCTTGCGGTCGCATATCCGTGATTGCCGGTGGTCAACAAACAACTGCTACGGGGAGCTCTCCATGTGCGATACAGCGACCGCGGGCGCCACCGCGGCAGCCCGGCACGACGGGCCTGGGCGGAACGACTACACCTTCGGATGACGGCGATGTCCCCTCGGGTAGTGGTTATCTCAGGCGCGTCGTCGGGAATCGGCCTGGCCACCGCGCGCCGTTTCGCCGCCGGCGGCGATCAGGTCGTCAACATCGACATGAACGCGCCTGGCCCTGGCGACGCGGTCGGCGAATGGGTGGCCGCTGACGTCCGCGACTGGACGGCCCTGGACGCCGCCGTCGGCCAGGTAGAGCGGGTGCACGGCGCCGTCGACGTCGCGATCGCCAGCGCCGGGATCAGCAAGCGGCGCCCGTTCACCGAGATGACCGAGCAGGACGCCCGCGAGGTCATCGACGTCAACCTGATGGGCGTCATCGGGTTGTGGCAAGCCGCCGCGCGCAGGATGATCACCGCGCAGCGCGGCGTGCTGCTCGCGACCGCGTCGGCCAACGGCTCGGCAGGCTACCCCTGCTACGCCGACTACAACGCGACCAAGGCGGGCGTGCTCGCGCTGTGCCGTACCGTCGCCATCGAGCTCGCCCCGTACGTCCGCACCGCGTGCGTCAGCCCCGGATACGTCATGACCCCGATGCAGCGGGCGGAATACACGCCCGCGATGCTCGCCGACGTCAACAAGCAGATCCCGGCCGGCCGGCACGCCGACCCGGCCGAGATCGCCGAGGCCTTCCATTACCTGGCCTCGCCCGCGGCCCGCTACATCACCGGGCAGCAGCTGATCGCCGACGGCGGTGAGCTCGCTGGCGGCACCGCGTCGTCGCACGGAACCGTGTTCAACCCCCCGCGGGGTTTCGGGGGGTCGCACCTGCGGCCTGCGCCGCGAGCGATGCTGAGGGGGCCAGACCCACAGATCGGCGCCGCAGAGGGTTCCGGGCCACCGGGGGTTCGGGGGTGTCCCCCGGCTAGCAGAGTGTCCCCCCGGGTCGGCACCACGCGGTTAGCTCCGCAGGCCAAGCAACGCGCCTGTCGCGCGGAAACCGGGTAACGGCCATGGCCCTGCCTCAGGGCGCGGACGTCTGCCTAGGCAATGACGAACTGCCCGGCCGGCGCATTGCCCGCCGGATTGCCTTCACGCCAGGCGACGACGCCATTCACGATCACCAGGTCCACGCCGGAAGCCTGCCGCTGCGGGGCGTCGTAGGTCGCGCGCGCCGTTACGCCGTCCGGGCCGATGACGCAGATGTCGGCGGCCAGGCCGGGCGCGAGCCTTCCCCGCGTGCGCAGGCCATAAGCGCCGGCGGCGTTCGCCGCCAGATGCCTGGCTAGCCGCTGGTAACCAGCGTCGCGCCCGCCGGCCAGGTAGTGCTCGGCGAGCCGGGCGAACGCGCCGTGTCCGCGCGGGTGCGGGTGCTGGCCCTGATAGATCCCGTCGGAGCCGGCGCAGTGCCGGTCATCATCGGCGATCCAGGTGAGTTGCACGTCGGTCAGCGCGGGCCGGTCCAGGTGCGCGCCCACGCCCAGCCCCGTACTGACCAGCAGGTCGATCGCCCACTCCCCGGCGGGTTGCCCGTCCTGACGCGCCGCCTCGGTGATCGACATCCCGGCGAACCTGGCCGCGTCGCCGGGCAGGCACCCCAGGTACAAGCTGGCCAGGTAGTGGTCGGAGAATTTCTCGCCGGCCAGCAGCGCGGCGCGCTCGGGAGGGCTGGTGAGCGCCGCCAGCGTGCCGGCCGGGCCACCGGCCTGCAGTTGCGGCGGCAGCAGCAGCACGGCCAGGATCGTGCTTGACCTGCGGTACGGGTACATGTCGAACGACACCTCCACCCCGTCGGCCTCGGCCCGGCCGAGCGCGGCCGCGATGTCTCCTGGCGGACCCCACAGGTGGCTCGCGTGCACCCGGACGCCGGCCGCCCGGCCGACCGCGGCTAGCTCGTCGAGCCCGCCGGCGACGGCAGCGCCGTAGCCGCGCAAGTGCGACACATACGGCCGGCCAGCCTCCGCCAGCGGCGCGGCCATGAACGCGACCTCGCCGACCTCGCCGAACCGGCTCGGCAGGTAATCCAGTCCGCTCGACAACCCGACCGCCCCGTCGGACAGCGCCCGCTCCACCTCCCGCCGCGCCGCCATCAGCTCGCCAGGCCCGAGCCCGCCTGGCCGCATGCCCGCCACGTTGTGCCTGATCGTGCCCTGCGAGGCCAGCACCGCCACGTTCTGCACCAGCCGGCCAGCCACCGCGTCGCGGAACCCGGCCACGGTCAGCTCACGCTCGGGATCCAGCGTCCCGTTGACCGGGCCGAAATAACGGTTCAGGTACCTGGCGGTCGCTGCGGACGCACCGACCCACGACTGACCGTCCTGCCCGACGACCAGCGTGGTCACGCCCTGGGCGAGCGCGCCAGGCACGCACCCGGACTCAAGCAGTGGCCCCTCTGCGTGCACGTGCGCGTCGATGAACCCAGGGCAGCTCACGCTACCCGGCGCCAGGTCGATGACCTCCCAGTCCCCGGCCGACGCGAGGTCATGAGCCATGCCGATCCAGGAAATGAGCGGCCCTTCGATCAGCACATCGGCCAGGCGCACGACGTCGCCGATTCCGTCAGCGACCAAGCCTCCGCGCAGCAGCACCCGAGTTGTCACAGGCCGACTATCCCACCCGCATATGGTGCTCGGCGCCCGCCAGGCCGATCATGAAATTGGACGGCTGATCGTATAGTGATGGCCATGTCATATGATCCGCTGGATCTTGGCGGGCCGGCCTCCACGGTTGCCGGGGTGATAGCGCGCATGGAGGCGATCGCGGCCGCACTTCCCGCGGCGGATGGGCTGGCCTGCTTCAACCGCATGTACCTGGAGGTAACCAGGCTGGTCAACAGCCGGCTGCACGATGGCTTCTACGCCGATCCGGGCTTCATGACCCACCTGGACGTGACGTTCGCTGACCTGTACTTCAGTGCGGTCGATGCGGTGCTGGCCTGGGGGGACGACCCCCCAGAACCCCCCGCAAGCAACCCGCAAGCTGTGCCGCTGGCCTGGCGGCCGCTGGTGGAACAGCGCGCGAACCGCGGTATCGAGCCGATCCAGTTCGCGCTGGCCGGCATGAATGCCCACATCAACCATGACCTGCCGCTGGCGGTGGTCGCCACCTGCGCGGCCCTGGCCACCGAGCCGGAGGCGGGCTCGCACTTCGCCGACTACCAGAAGGTGGACCAGCTGCTGGACGCTGCCGAGCAGTCGGTGCGGCAGTCCTTCGAAACGGCGCCCGAGCTTGCCGTCGACCGCCACTTCGCCGCGGTCAATAGCCTGATCGCGAACTGGACCATCAACTCCGCCCGCGACCTGGCCTGGAACAACAGCCTGCTGCTGTGGGCGGTGCGCGATGATCCGATCGCGCGCGGGCTGCTGGCCGACAGCCTGGCCGCCTCGGCCGCGCTGTCCAGCCGCCTGCTGCTGGTGACGGTCTAAAAATCTCGGACGGCATTGTCATGCGCTGGTAAGCGCGCCGCCGTCCGTGAACGACTGGCCGGGAATCTTCGGGATAACGGGATCAGCGACATTACGGCGGGAACTCTTTCATTGACGCCGGTGATGGTGTAGACCGG
>JASIBM010000473.1 GCA_030045175.1 Streptosporangiaceae bacterium
ATATACGATTTCTCTAGCGATGACCCCCCGGGATCGCTCATGGTGGGCGAGTTGCGGCCCCGTCCTGTGCAGCATCTCAACGCCGGAAGCGCACACCCCGTCGTCAATGGAATGAGGTTCATCCACCGGAACGTGCACCTAGACAAGCCCACCATCACCGTAGTCGTCCGAACTCTATGGGACCGCATCCACCAGCACGGCTACTACTACCCAGGGCTGGCGCTCGACTTGCACATGTCGGCAACGGAAAGAAAACAGTTCCAGCTGCTCACTGGCATGCTGTCAGCTGACGAGGCCGCCGCCGCCCAGTACCTGCGGAACCTGGTCGGCACCGACATGACACCGAGTCATGCGTATAAGTGCATTGACGTCTTCCTCAAGAGAGCGACCGGACAATGGGAACTTGACGAGCTATTGGATGCCGCGCGATCTCGATTCGGTCACCAGATGCCAACGGTTGCATCGTCGCTGCGGCAATCCCAGCCCGTTGAACCAGATCTCGCCAAGCTTGTCAACAACCATGCCAGGAGCAAAGCCAGGGCGGGCTAGCGCTGGCGAGGTCCCGGCCGTGCCTGCGCCACTTGAAGGCCTGCCCCACGCAAGCTCAGGCCCTCACACGGCCACGTCCGCAGGCTCAGCGGCAGTAGGCTGCCGTCGCCAGACCCGCAGCACGGTGAATGTCAGCAGCGCGACGAAGGTGCCGGCGTAGACGGAGATGTCGCCGCCGCCAAGCGCTCGCGCGATGGGCCCGGTCCATAGCGGCGCGTCGTTGTTGCACAGGAAGGCGACGACCATCCCGGCCAGGACGGCGGCGCACGCCCGCCACCGAGTTCCGGGCGCGAAATTCACGTCGTCCGCGTTCCGGCGGAAAAGCAGCGACGCCAGCAAGACGGCCACCCACGGGACGATCCACACTACCGACAGGGACAAGAAGGTCTCGAACGTGCTGACGAAGTTGCTGACGAACAGCGCGTAGAGCGCCCCGGCCAGGGAGATGCAGAACGCGATCGCGATGCTCACGCTGCGGCGTACCGGGACGCCGAGCACGAGCAGGTTCAGCCCCGCTGAGTACAGGTTAGGCACGTTGGCCGCCGCGATTGAGACGACTGCGAAGGCCAGGAACGGCACCCCGATCCACGCGGTCACGACCTTGGGTATGTCGGTGATCGGGTCACTGAAGTGACCGGAGATGGTGAGGACAACGCCGAGGACGGGCAGCAGCAGCGCGGGTATCGCGCCGCCGGCCGTCGTGAGCCAGCCGACAGCCGACCGGGACGCACCGGCGGGCAGGTACCGCGAGTACTCGGCCCCTACGTAGCACCAGCCCAGCCCGCCAGCGGACATCATCACCACGACGGCGACGGCGAAGTCGGCCAGGGAGCCATCATGGCCAAACGACAGGTGCGCGAACGAGCCATGCACGCCGAGCGCGATGCAGACCGCGACAACGATGACGGCGAACACGTAGCCCAGCCAGCTCTCGATCGACTTGAATGTCGCATTGCCGAACAGGGAGGCACCAAACCCGAGTACCGCCGTCACGACGAGGCCCGCTACCTTGGCCGCGTCAGCCGACACGCCCAGGGCGTAATAGCCGATGATCGACTGCACCGACACCGCCCCGATGACCAGTCCGACTGACCCCCACCCGAGGGTGAGGAGCCACGCGATAAACGTGTTCACCCTGTTGGCATCCCGTCCGAAGACCCGCTCCCCGATGCCCATCGTGGGGAGCCCGAACCGCGGGCCGAGGCTGGACACGGCGCCAAGCACGACAAAGGACGCGGCCCCCAGCGCAATGCACGCGACGGACTGCCAGAAGTTGAGCCCGAGGTCGATGGCCAGGCCACCGACCACGATCGCCGAGAGGCTGGTCGTGGTGGTAAGCCAAAAGGTAAACAGCTCGCGCGGCGCTCCGTGGCGAGCCTGCGCCGGAATCGGCGCCGCCGTGCTCCGCTCGATGCGAAATCGCTGATCCTGAACATCCATAAGGCTGACGTCCTCGGCAGTGGCGAGACTTACCAGATATAGAGTAACTGGCGGGTTAACCGGCAGGCCTGGCCCGTTATCGAACAGAAGGCGAATAGCCATGACGACACCGCTCGCTGACCAGGCTGCTGACGAGCAGCAACTGCTGTCGCGGGTCCGGGATCTTGCGGCAGGGTTCGCGGCGGAAGCGGCCGGCTATGACGAGCGCGCCGAGATTCCCCTGGAGGCGCTTGACGCGCTGCACGCGGCCGGGGTCACCCGCGCCTTGCTCCCTGCGTACCTGGGCGGCACAGGTCTTTCCTACCGCGCGTACGGCGAACTCGTCCGGGTGGTGGCCAAAGCGGACCCGTCAGTCGCCACGATCTTGACCATGCATGCCGGGGCTGGCGTGGCCCTGGCCGAGCTTACCCATGACACGCTGGGCGACTTCTTCGCGCAGGAGTTCCTCGCCGGCAAGAGGTTCGCGAACGCGCTGTCTGAGCCGACGAGCGGCAACCGGTTCCTAATCCCGCAGCAGGAGGCGCTGGCCGCTGAGGGCGGCTGGCGGCTTGACGGCGCGAAACGGTTCGTCTCGGCCAGCGAGATCGCCGACTACCTGCTGGTGAACGCGCTGGTCGACGGGGTTCCGACGTTCTTCGGGGTCGCCCCAGACGAGTCGGTCGCGATCATCCCGATCTGGGACACCCTTGGACTGCGCGCCACCCGCAGCCAGTTGCTGTCCTTCAACCAGACGCTCTTGCGGGCGGACTACCGGGGGCGGGCACTGCTGCCTACCGATTTCCAGATCATCCCGGCCGGGCTGCCCGCGATCTCGCTCGGTGTCGCGGATGCAGCCCTAGCTGCCCTGGCTGACCACGCGGCGACGCGGGTCATCCTCGGCGCGCCGTTGTCTCACCAGCAGTGGGTGCAGCACGCGACCGCCGACGCGGCGGTTCGGCTCGCCGCCGCGCACGCGCTCTACGACCAGGCACTGCGGCTCGCCGACGAGGGGAACCCGGCGTACTTCGGCGGGCTGATCCAGGCGAAGTACCTGGCGAACAAGGTAGCGGTGGACGTGGCCCAGCTCGGTGTCCGGGTCGGCGGCGCGTCAGGCTATCTGAAGACCTCGCCGATCCAGCGGCACCTGCGCGACGCCGAGGCCGGCCAGCTCATGGCCTACTCGACGGAGGTGCTCGCCACCGAGATCGGCAAGCAGGTCCTCGGCGTCACCGAGGAAGGATAGGGCAATGGCCCGCGTGCCGGCA
>JASIBM010000474.1 GCA_030045175.1 Streptosporangiaceae bacterium
TTATCGCAGGCTGGCGGGATCCTTGATGCGGTACCGAATGGTCAATACGCGCGGCGACATCCGCCGCTCATCGAAGGCGATGGCGATAAATATTCGGCGGTCCGGCATTGTATCGACGCGGGATCCGTATCCAGCATGTTGAACCCCGTGATGGGTGAGCCTGCGGGCCGGCGCTGGAGGCTCCTGCCGGCAGCTGGGGATGCCGCGGGTATCGATGACGCTGGCGTGGCGGTCCGGTGCCAGGGCCTAGTCTTCGTAGCCGTCGGCCAGCAGCCGCAGGTGCCCTTTGCGCGGAGGCGGGCCAGGGCGGGCACACGGCAAGGTGCTCTGACCTGGGCCGCTCTTAGCATGGAAGTCATGATGGTCCATGAGATGGTCGTGGCCGAGCGCCGTCATATGGCGGACCTGTTTGCCGGCCTGACCAGCGAGCAGCTGACCAGGCAGAGCCTTTGTGACGCGTGGACGGTGCATGAGGTAGCCGCGCATCTGGCCACGTACCTGCGTTTCGGGCAGCTCAAGATCCTCGCGTGCATGCTCGCCTGCGCCGGTGACTTCGCTCCGGGGAACCAGCGGCTCGCCCGGTGGTACGCTCGCCGTCCCACGTCCGATCTCGTCGGGCTGCTCCGCCGGAACGCGGAATCTAGGACCACCCCGCCACGATCGGGATATGACCCGGTGCTGGCCGACCTGGTCCTGCACGATCTGGACGTCAGGATCCCGCTCGGGATTGCCCGGGATATCCCCGAAGAGCGGCTTGCGGTGACGTTCAACCTGCTGGCGAATGTGCTCTCGCCTGGTTTCGCCATCGGCACCAGGCTGCGCGACCTGCGTTTCGAGGCCACGGACACCGGATGGACTGCTGGCGCGGGGCCCGTGGTCCGCGGTCCCGCCGAGGCCGTGGTGATGGCCATGAGCGGGCGGCATGCCGCCTGGGCCGACCTGGACGGGGACGGGGTCGGGCTGCTGCGGCGCCGGATCAGTCAGGAGACGGTGATCCCGGTACCGGAGCGGCTCAAGGCGATGGCCACGACCGTGCTGCATCCACCTGACCGCCGCTCTCGTGACGCCACGGCCCCGAAACTGTGACCCAGGCCTCAGCCACAAGCGGTGACTCAGCTCTCAGCCGGGGTCTAAGGGCCTGCGCACAGTGCGCGGCGCAAGTCCCTGCCCGCCGGGGGATCGGGCCTGATTCACCTGCCGCGCCGGATTGAGCATTCTAGGAACGTTATCCGCTGGTCTTTCATCCTCCGTCGCAGCGCCTGCGCACAGTGCGGTTTAGTATCGGTGCCAGGCAGGTTCGGGAAGGTGATAGTCATGGGCTTTCTCACCCGGCTCTTGCCGCGCAGCGTCCGGCGGGCTATGCATCCGGGCCGGGCGGGCGAGCGCGCAGTCACTCCGAAGGTAGTCAAGAAGGCGCGCCGGGCGTTTCATCCCATTGGCCGTGCGAAGGGCTCGGCCAGGCGATCCATGGCAACGTCGCTTCGCTCTGGACGGAAGAAGCGCAAGGCTCCCGTTACCCCGGTCTACATGCACGGCAAGTGCCCGGTCCGGCACCGGACTGCTGAGGCTGCCGCTCGCTGCCGGAACCGGTAAGACGCGGGTGCTCGCGCCAGGGGTGGCGCACCAGCACGGCACGCCGGCAGGCGAAGACGGCGTGCTCGTGGCGGCCAGCGAAACCCCTATGGACGAGGGCATGACCTTCGCCCTCATCGACGCGGGCGGCGGCGAGCAGGTCCTGTGCCGGGACGCAGCACACCGTGACGCGCTGTCGCCCTGTGGGCCAGCGACGAAGCCGGCCAGAGAGCCGATGTTCGGGCAGGTAATGTCGTGGTGGTGAGGCCGCGAGATCCACAGCGCCAGGACGCGCCGGCCGACGGCACCTTCGGTGATGGTCAGATGGGCTGGCTTGGCGGGCTGGGAAACGTGCGCAACGTAGTCCGGCAAGAGATGATCTCCCGCCAGCTCGGCAAGCACTTGCCGGCACCTCCCGCGCGGGTCCTCGACGTTGGCGCCGGGCAGGGAACGCAGTCCATCCGGCTGGCCCGCGCGGGCTATCAGGTGCTCGCCGTCGAGCCCGATCCGACCATGCGCGGTGTCTTCCTGGCCGGGCTAAGCGCCCAGCCGGCAGGGCTCCAGCACCGCGTCACATTGCGCCAGGGTTCGGTCGGCAGCCTCGGCGCCGTGACGGGGGGCGAGGTTTACGACGTGGTGCTGTTGCTGGGTGTGCTGATGTACCTGCAGGCGAGCGAGCCGGTCATTGCCGAGCTGGCGGCCCATGTCGCGCCGGGCGGGTTTCTCGCGCTGGCAGCGCGCACTGCCACGTCCGCGCTGTGGCGCCCTGCGGCGCGCCAGGACTGGCAGGCCGTGCTCGAGGCATTCGGCGAACAGGAACTCGCCCTCGCCGAAGGGCGTGACATGCAATACGTGAACGAAATCGGCGCACCAGCTCGTGCCGACGACCTCGGCGCGCTCACCAACGCCGCGGCCAGGCACGGGCTGGTGCTGGAGAACTGGTACGGCGTGCGGATCGCCGTGGATCCAGGGGAACTCGACCCGGCACCGCCGTCTGATCCTCTTGAGCTGGCCGCGCTCCTGGACGCCGAGGAGCGCCTGGGCAGCACCGACCCGTACCGACATTTGGGCCAGCTCGCGCACCTGATCCTGCGCAGGTACCAGACAGTCCCGGCAGGCACCTGAGAGTCCGCTCATGCCGCGATGAAGGCACGGCGCCTCCGAAGCATGAACCAGAACTGGCTGCTCTGCGCGCGGAGGACAGTCCATGCGGCGCGATCATGAGTCGCGCAGAGTCAGCGCTCGGAAGCAGCCTCTCTTCGCTGACTGCCTTTTGTCAGCGACTCGGAGTAACTGTTAACACGGTCGCAGGCAACTTGGTCATCTGGTCGAGGCTGCATCCTGCAGCTCGGTGACTACCGCGTCGACCTCGCTGCGCGCGTCCTCAAGTCTGGACCTGACCTGCTCTACTGCCTCGGGCTTCCAGTCCATCAAGGGCACGTTCGCCACTTCGCTGCAGACCGGCAGGGCCCGCCCGACTCCCGTGAGGGCGATCCACAGATCGTGCTGCGCACGCTGAAGCTCGGCTACTGGTGATTCCTCTTTGTTAATCAGGGCCTGATACAACTTGTGGACCGCAGCGACGACCACGCCGAGCTGGCGCAGCTGCCTATCACGCTCGTCCGCAGCCCGGATGGCCTTGAGCGTCTCAATGGTCTGCTGTCCGCTCTGGACCGTGTCCCCCGCGAGCCGGGTCGCCTCGGCGCTCGACCTGGCGGCCTGCCAGGCGAACCATACCGTTGCCAGCGCTGCCAGCACGAGCACGAGGCTCACCGTGACGTTGAACGCATTCATGCCTGATCACCTGTCCCGCGATTCGGAGACGACGACAACTACCGGCTGTGAACGGGCGCGATCGCTGACGTGATGTTAGGCCCCATCGGGCCGGCGGGCCACCGTGCTGCCGACCGGGCCCGGCGGCATCGCCGGAGCAGCCCGGTAAGACTGGCCCGGTCCGCTGGGGGTTCCCGCTTTGCCGGGTCGCCGCCGCCTGGCAGGCTGCGGCGCGTCAGCCGACCCCTGCGGCCCGCCACGCTGAGTGAATGCGACACGTCGCTGGTCAAAGCGCGACGAGGGCTCGATCTGGGCACTTGAAATCGCTCAGGCCCATGACTGTGCGAGGGTACATAACGGTTATTCGGAACCGACTAAACGCGAATAGCTGCTACTTTAACAGGAAAGCTCGTTCGGCAGGAGCAGCGCCGACGATATGGCCGCAGTTTCACCGATTACTGAATGTGATCGCAGGCGCGATCAGCCGCGCAGCGGTTGAGTAGCTCAACTCTGCGGCGGGGAGGTGCCGCGTGCCAGGCTCGGGGTGGCAAGGCTCGCAGGCGATCTGAAGGGAGGTCGCGGCATGCGCTCATGGCGACTTACCCTGCGATGTGCCGGAGCCCTGGCCGGTGTGTTGCTCATCGGGACGACGGCTGGGACCGCGGCGCCGGCCCGGGCACCCCAGGGCCGGCGCGGCCCGGCTGGGCCGACCTCATCCCTGTCCGTTCCGGGCAGCCTGACTAGCGTGGCGGCCGTGTCCGCGCGCGTGGCCTGGGCCGCGGGCTACGCCCTGGCCACGGGCGTCAGCAGCAAGCCGGTTATCGCCGCCTGGAACGGCACCGGGTGGAATCAGGTGCCGGTGCCGGGCATCAAGTCCGCGTTCTTGACGAGCGTGGCCGCCACGTCCGCCCGCGATGCCTGGGCGGTCGGGACCAGGGACGTCTTGGAAGGGCCGCCCGTCATCGTGCACTGGAACGGCCACGGCTGGACGCAAGTACCCAGCCACGCCCGAGGCGGGGCCGCCCAGCTGTTCGGCGTGGCAGCTGCCTCGACCCGCAGCGCCTGGGCGGTTGGCCAGGCCTCTGGCAACAATCCGCTGATCCTGCGCTGGAACGGCCGGGCATGGAAGCAGGCCCCCGTCCCGTCCCTCGCCGACGGCGCCTCCTTGCAGGCCGTGACCGCCACCTCGGCCCGCAGGGCCTGGGCAGTCGGTGCCACCGTGACCGGCGTCCCGGTGATCTTCAGCTGGAACGGCCGGGCGTGGAAGCATGTGCCCAGCCCCAACCCCAGCCCCATCGAGGGCACCAGCCTGCTCGGCGTGACTGCCCTGTCGGCGGGCAACGCCTGGGCGGTTGGCGGCTACCTCCTGCGCTCACAGGACAAACGCCTGATCCTGCACTGGAACGGCACCTCGTGGCACCAGGTCCCCAGCCCCGGCAGCGGGATCCTCACGAGCGTGACCGCTGCCTCGGCCCGCAGCGCCTGGGCAGTCGGCTACAGCGGGAACGCCAGCCCCCGGCCAGTGATCATGCACTGGAACGGCACCGCCTGGACGAACGTTCCTGCCCCGCCCGGCGGCAGCACCCTTCTCGGCGTGGCCGCTACTTCCGCCCGGAACGCCTGGGCGGTCGGCGATACCCCGGCATCCACGACGCTGATCATCCGCTGGAACGGCTCCGCCTGGAAGTAACCCCTGCCGGCCGACCAGAACGCCAGGGCAAGGTCAGCAAGGCGCTCTGCCCGCAAGGCCAGGGTGCCGCCAGCTCGGGATCGGCCCGTACAGAACAACACCCTCCCCAGGGTGTTCACCCAGTCACCGGATCGCCCGCCGTGTTACTTGCTCATGGCGCGGCAGGAAGCCGGGGCAGTGGCGCGTCGGCTCGAGGCAGATCATTGACGGGAGGACCGGCATTGATCTTCATCTGCGACAAGCTGGCGGCTCGGAATAGCAGATGAACGCCGAGGCGCGCTTGTTACGGGTACTGAGCATGCGCATGGGCGGGCCGACGGAGGCGGACAGCTCGGTCGGCGCATCGGTTTAACCCCGAAGATTCACCAACGGCTCACATATGGCTGAGCGTAGGTATATTCTCGTGATCGGCAAGCTCATGCGGTGAGCGTCCGGCGAAGGATGCGAGGAGGGCCATGGCGCCAGCGAAGATAGAGGCCGAACAGCCGCAAGAGGTCAACAAACAGCAGCAAGAGATCAAGGAGATTGCTGCAGGTTTGGACGGCGCAATCTTCGCTGATAGCTCGCTCGGCTTGGCCACGCAGTCCAGCATGCTCGCCGATGTAGATCAGTTGCGCTCAGCAGCACTTGGTCAGCCTGACACACCCGGCGGAGTCGCCCCAAGCCCAGATGCTCAGGAGCTTGCACAGTCCAAGCTCCTAGCGATGGCACGCGCGGCTGAGATCCCGAGTCTAGACGCTGCCGCGAAAGCGCTCGCGGGCATCACCACGCTGGTAACAGGCCTGTTCATAGGTATCGGCTTTCAAACAGGCGACTTTGTGCGCATGATCCGTGACTTCTGGGGGCAAGGCTTCACGTTCTTGCTGTTGGCTAGCTTTGCAATATTGCTCGGTACTTTTGCTGTGCAATCGACGCGTACCGATCGCGAAAGTATTTGTGGTTTGAACGAATAGCAGTGTATTTTGGCATCGCGTGCGCCGCCGTGGCATTCGGTCTGGCTTCATGGGGTATCTCTCAGGGCGCCAGCGCGGGACCAACGCGCCCGACCATTTCCACGTCGTTCGACACCACTTCAAGCACTCCTACGCTCATCGTCTCAGTGAATAGCTCGGATGTACCACGCTCGGAGCACATGAACGTAACGATATGGGGCAATGGCGCGCACGGCTGGACGGTACTCAGTTATCTCGTCACCGGCCCAACCAGTGATGGCACTGTCGCTGCGAACATGACGGTCGACAACGTAGCTACCTACTCTCAGGTTGAAGCCACAGCATCTTTGTCCTCAGCAGAAGTTGCAATCCCTGCAGTTCCGCCCAGCGTTTGCCCAGCTAATACATCGTGCGACCTCTTGGTCGGTTCCGCCTCATCGTGAGTGCCAACAACGACTCCCTCAAAGTAGCCGATGCTTGATGACGACTGCGACCCACGTTTCGCCGCTAGACGTCGTCGCTCTAACGGCGGCACAAATCCTGATCAGAGGTCTTCGACTTCGACGGGTCGTTTCGGATTCGCATCGACATTAAGTTTACCAGACCGGCTGGAGAATCGCAGCTTGTACTCCCAGCTCGCGCGGTACTGCAGGGGTGCCCGGGTATTCCCATATTGAACTGTCAGCTTAAAGCAGCCCTCTCCCTCGTGCCAGCCAGAGGGGAGGCCACGCACGGTCAGATACCCGTATGTGGTGGACTTGTTGGGCGCGATAACTGTTTCTTGACTCCCTAGAGGGCCTTTGTCAGCGGGCTTCCCTGCGATATCGATGTAGACAAGTTCAAATTTACTGCGCACGGGCCACTCTGAGTCATTCCTTAGACCCAGCGTGAGTTCCACATCGACTGTGCCATTGGTGCCAGTTCTGGGTTCGCCGGACACGCCAGTGACACGAAGGGCCCCGCGTAGCTTATCGGACCATCGGCTCATCTCGGATCGCGCGCTGTCCCGCTCCTCGCGCGCGCTGTCCCGCTCCTTGCGAACGTCATGAAAGGCCCAGAACATCGCGACCAGGAGGCCCGCAGCCAGCAGCGGCAGCCAGAGCCACAGCGGAATACTGAGGGGAACGGTCCTGGGCTCTGCGGTGGCGGCGAACACTGCATTGACGATCCCGAGGATGCCACCTACGACGCCGACCGTCACGGAGTACCAGTGGCGAATGATCTTACGACCAAACTCGCGGATACTCTTGAGCACTTCATCCACCATGCCAGCTTAGCCGTAGACCCACCTAGAAATCGTCGTAAGGTCACTCGCTGTTAGTAGAGTTTTCGCCGGGCCGAGTCGACACTCTGCCAGCGAATAAGACTTCAGCCCGGGCTGCTCAGAATGAGCGCGACCCGCCGATGCGTATCCGAGCGGCCGGACGTCTCCACGATGAGAGCCGGATCGCGTCGGTGGTGCGAGC
>JASIBM010000066.1 GCA_030045175.1 Streptosporangiaceae bacterium
CAGCACCAGCACAAGCAGCCGGGCCGGGGACGCCCGTCTCGGGTCGCAGGAGGCATCGGGCTCTGAGGTCATCGTCGCGCACGTGCGCGACGCGGCGACCGGCGAGATCGACGTGTTCCACGGCACGTCCGTGACCCGCGTGCACGACAAGGCGCTAGCCGCCCGGCTGGCTCGCGCCAGCCGGTGACCCGGCGAGCCTCGTCCCGCCGCGCCTGCTGGCCGGGCACTCCCGCGCCAGCTCGTCAAGACCAGCACCCAAGGATGTGAAAGGAACTCCATGTCATCGCATCGCGAGGCACCCGAGATCTCCAAAGACCCGGTCGCCGATAGCACCGACGTTTACGCGTTCGTCAGCCCGGACAAGCCGGACACCGTCACGCTGATCGCCAACTACATTCCACTGCAAGGGCCGGCCGCCGGACCGAACTTCTACGAGTTCGGCGACGACGTCGACTACGCGATCAACATCGACACCAGCGGCCACGGCGAGCCGGACATCGCCTACCACTTCCGGTTCACCACGCAGCTACCCGACCCATCGACGTTCCTGTACAACACCGGCCCGATCACGTCCCTGACCAGCCCCAGCTGGAATCGCAGGCAGACCTACAAGGTCACCCGCCACGACTCGCACGGCTGGCATAACCTCGGACACGACCTGATCTGCCCGCCGTGCAACATCGGCCCGCTGTCCACGCCGGACTACGCCACGAACCTCGCGCAGCCCGCCGTGCACACGCTGTCCGATGGCAGCAAGGTCTTCGCGGGCCAGCGCGCCGAGGGCTTCTATGTGGACCTCGGCTCGATCTTCGACCTCGGCAACCTGCGGCCGTTCCAGGCGTTCAACGTCTTCGCCAAGGCGGACGGCCTGACCGCGGCGCCAGGCGTCAACGCCACGAAGCTCCTGAACGTGCACTCGATCGCCATCCAGGTGCCGATATCACGGGTGACCGAGCACGGGCGGCCCGTCATCGGCGTCTGGACGACAGCCAGCAGGCATCAGGTACGCCTGTTCGACCCGCCGGCCCCCAGACCCATTCGCCTCGGCCCGGCCACCCAGGTGTCACGGCTCGGCAACCCGCTGGTCAACGAGGTGCTGATCCCGCTCGGCAAGAAGGACTTCTGGAACACCCAGCCACCAGCGCACGACAAGCAATTCGCCCAGTACGTCGCCCACCCTGAGCTGGCCGACCTGCTCCCCGTGCTGTATCCGGGCGTCTTCCCCAACCTGGCCACGCTCAACGCGGCGAAGACACCGCGGGCCGACCTCGAGGCCATCCTGCTCACGGGCATACCGTCCGGGATCGTCCCTAGCTTCACCAACTTCACCGGGTCGGTGCAGGCGGACATGCTGCGGCTGAACACCTCCATTCCGCCGGCCTCGAGCCCGAACATCCTCGGCTTGCTCGGCGGGGACCCGGCCGGATTCCCGAACGGGCGACGCGTATTCGACGATGTCGTCTCCATCGAGCTGCGCGCGATCGCCGGCCTCACGTTCGCGCTTGTCGACTCCAGCTTCACGCCCGACGCCGCGGCGGGCGAGCTGACCGACGGGCTGACGCCGAGCTCGCTTGACACCCCGTACCTGACCGAGTTCCCCTATCTCGGGGTACCCTTCGATGGCTACGACGACCCGTCCTCCTAAAGACGTGGGCAGATGACCGAATCCACGCTAGGCCCGTCCGCTCCCGGCAGCGTCGTGCTTGACCTTGGCCCTGGTACCGGGGCCATCGTCTTGCACACGCCGCCGGAGCTGGACGGCGCGGAGATAGAGATCAGCCCGGACGGCCCAGCAGACGGCCCTGCAGACGGCCCAGTGTCGGGACGGCGTACCCACTCGCAGGTCAGGCGGCGCGACACGCCGGGCGGGGCGCAATACGCTGCCGTCTACCCAAGCGTCGCCGAAGGCGACTACACGATCTGGCGCCACGACGACACGCCCGCACTCCAGGTACGGGTGACCGGCGGCCAAGTGACCACCGCCTCGTGGCCCTAACCGCATTTCCATGATCGTGGTCGTCCGTCAGCTGCCACAACTGACAGGCGACCCTGATCATGGTCAACGCGGTCGCCATTCGTTAGGCTCCCAAGCAAGCGCTAGGCCGTTGGGTGGCGGCGCTGGCGGGTCGGACGGACGGGCCGCGGCGCAGTCCGCGGGAAGGGCCGCAGCCGATGGGCATCGAGGTCAGCGTCGGCGACAGCGTCGGCGACGGAGTCGCCGAGGTGGTGATCGACTATCCGCCGGTGAACGCGCTGCCGGTGCGGGGCTGGTTCGACCTGGCGGACGCGGTCACCTCGGCAGGCGCGGACCCGGCCGTGCGCGTGGTCATACTCGCGGCGAAGGGCCGCGGGTTCTGCGCCGGTGTCGACATCAAGGAGATACAGCTCGCCGCGGCTGACGGCCGCGGCGAGCACGACGCGCTCGGTGGCGAGACCGACGACGCGCGGGGCGACGACGCGGAGGCCCCCGCGCCCCGCGCGGCCCGCGCGGGGCGCGGCGGCTACGACGCGCTGATCGGGGCGAACCGCGGGTGCTTCGCGGCGTTCGCCGCCGTGTATGAGTGCGCGGTCCCTGTGATCGCCGCCGTCCAGGGCTTTTGCCTCGGCGGCGGCGTCGGGCTGGCGGGCAACGCCGACATCGTGATCGCCGCCGACGACGCCACGTTCGGCCTGCCAGAGGTCGACCGAGGCGCGCTCGGCGCGGCGACGCACCTGTCCCGCCTGGTGCCGCAGCAGCTCATGCGGACGATGGTGTACACCTGCAGGAACGTTCCCGCGGCGCAACTGCACGCGTTCGGCACCGTGATCGACGTGGTGCCCGCGGCGGAGCTGCGGTCGGCCGCGCGCTCGCTTGCCGCCGAGATCGCGGCCAAGAACGGCGAGATCATCAGGCTCGCCAAGCAGTCGCTGAACGGCATCGACCCGGTCGACGTCAAGCGTTCCTACCGCTACGAGCAGGGCTTCACCTTCGAGCTCAACCTGAGCGGCGTCTCCGACGCGGCCAGGCAGGCGTTCGTGCACCGCAAGGACGCTTGACCAAGATGACCAGGATGACCAGCGACCGGGTGCTCGGCATCGAGGACGTCGTCGGCCAGATCCGGCCGGGCATGACGATCGGGATCGGCGGGTGGGGCTCGCGGCGCAAGCCGATGGCGCTGGTCCGGGCGATCGCGCGATCCGGGCTGGCCGGCCTGACCGTGGTCTCGTTCGGCGGGCCAGACGTCGGCCTGCTGATCGCGGCCGGCGCCGTGCGCCGGGTGGTCACCGGGTTCGTCTCGCTCGACTCGATCCCGCTCGAGCCGCACTTCCGGCGGGCACGCCAAGATGGCGCCGTCGAGCTGACCGAGCTTGACGAGGGCATGATGCACTGGGGGCTGCTCGCAGCGACCCAGCGGCTGCCCTTCCTGCCGACCCGCGCCGGGCTGGGCTCGGACGTGCTGCGGGTCAATCCGAGCCTGCGGACGGTCCGCTCCCCCTACGACGACGCAGAAGAGCTCGTCGCGATGCCCGCGCTGCGGCTGGACGTCGCGCTCGTGCACATGAACCGGGCCGACCCCGGCGGGAACGGCTGCTACCTCGGGCCCGATCCTTACTTCGACGACCTGTTCTGCCTGGCGGCCGACCGCGCGTTCGTGTCGTGCGAGCGGCTGGTGCCGGCGGCCCGGCTGCGGGACGCGGGGCCACCGCAGTCGCTGCTGATCAACCGGGCGATGGTGGCCGGCGTCGTGCAGGC
>JASIBM010000475.1 GCA_030045175.1 Streptosporangiaceae bacterium
CGTGGACCACCACACCGCGTCCACCCAGTTCGTCGCCCACGTCGACCGGGAGGCCACCGCGGGCCGGCGGGTCCCGGTGGACTGGGCCTGGATCAACCCGCCCATGTCGGCCAGCACCACGCCCACCTTCCACCGCGCCTTCGACCCGCCCGAATACCACGCCAGGCCCAACTTCGTCCGCCAAGCCGACGAGTAGCAGGATTGAGGCACGCCCCGACCTGTACGCCTGGCCGGCGTACGCCGAACGCGGGGCAGGGAAGGGGGCACCTGATGAACACCCCGGTGACCATGCTGGACACTCGGCACAGCGACCCCGACGCCGAGCCGGCCAGCTGGGACGAGACCCGCCGGGTAGTCGAGGCCGCGCAGTTGTTCTGGCTCACCACGGTGCGGGCCGACGACCGCCCCCACGTCACTCCGGTGGCCGGAGCGTGGGCCGGCGACTCGGCCTATTTCTTCACCGGGTCTACCGAGCAGAAGGTCATGAACCTGTGCCGCAATCCGCACGTGATCTTGACGACCGGCTGCAACAGGTGGGACGACGGGCTCGACGTGGTGATCGAGGGCGACGCCGTCCGGGTCACCGACACGGGGACGCTTGAGCGGCTAGCCGCGGTATGGGCCGCCAAGTGGGACGGGCGCTGGCAATTCCACGTGCTGGGCGAGAGCTATGAGCACCACTACGTCGAAGACGGCGAGGAAGTGATCGTGCCGGTGACGATCTATGTGTTCGCGGTCAGGCCGACCCGGGTGCTCGCCTTCGCGAAGGGTGACCCTTTTGGCCACACCACGCATAGGTTCTGAACGCGCGCGGTGGCGGGCGCCGGTTCTGAACGCGCGCGGTGGCGGGCGGCCGGTGCCGGGCGGGCGGTGCGGCGCGGCTGGTGCGCCAGTTCTCGGGCCAGCGCACCCGCCGCTCCCCTTGCTCACTGGTGTGTCAGCCGGGCAGGTGAGCCTTGACGCTTGCGAAGAACCCGCGTAGATCGGCGAGGAAGATCTCCGGGTACTGGTGCGCTGCGTAGTGGCCTGGCTGGTCGTAGGTGTTCCATGAGACGATCGAGGGAAATGAGCTCTCGGCGCAGCGCCGGATACCGCGGAACATCTCGTCGAATTGCGCCACCGCGAGCGGCACGTTGGTCGGCTCGTCAAGCGCTTCTATGTGGGCCGCCTCGTAATAAAAGCGCAGCGCCGACGCGACGGTACCGGTCAGCCAGTGAATCATCACGTTGGTCAGCACGAAGTCCCTGTCCAGGTCCGGGCCGAGTATCTGGCTGAACCACCCGAGCAGGCCCGCCGGGGAGTCTGCGAGGGCGTGCGCGAGGGTCTGCGGCTGCGAGGACTGCTGGTCGTAGTAGGCGCCGCGGGTTTGCTGCCACTCCGCCATGCTGGCCAGCACGGCCTGCTCCTGCGGTGGCAGCGCCGCGATGTCCTCGTCCTCATCCGGCAGCGCAAGTAGCTGGGTGACATGCATGCCGACCAGGTGGTCAGGATCGACGAGGCCGAGCGTCTGGGTCACCACCCCGCCCCAGTCGTTGCCGCCCGCGCCGTACGCGGAGTACCCGAGGCGGTTCATCAGCACTGCCCAGGCGCGCGCGGTGCGGCCGCCGTCCCAGCCGGGCTCGCGCGTCGGCCCGGAGAAGCCGAACCCCGGCATCGAGGGGACCACCACGTCGAACGCGATGGCCGGATCGGCGCCGACCGAGCGCGGGCTGGTCAGCGCGTCGATGATGCCGGTGTACTCCACGACCGTGCCTGGCCAGCCATGGGTGAGCAGCAGCGGCAGCGCGTCCTGCTCGGGCGAGCGCACGTGCAGGAAATGCACGCGCTGCCCGTCGATGACGGTGGTGAACTGCGGATAGGAATTGAGCCTGGCCTCGGCGTCGCGCCAGTCGTAGCCGGTGCGCCAGTACTGCGCCAGCTCGCGGACGTAGCTCGCGGGTACTCCGTAGTCCCAGCCTGACCCCGGCAGGTCATCGACCCACCTGGTGTGGTCTAGGCGGTCGTGCAGATCGTCAAGATCACGCTGCGGTATGTCGATGCGGAACGGGCGAATCTCGTCGTTCGCCTTGGTCATGCTGCCCTCCTACGGCTGACTCCCCTATCGGCTTTATCCCCGCAGGACTGGTGGCGTGGCCACTTCGGCCGTGCGGGCGGCTCGGGCCTGCTTGCCAGCCCGCAACCTCGGAGCAGCGGCAAAGGCGGTCAGATGCCTAATCTCGTCCTATCTTGCGGAGGATGTCCGGCGAGATGATGCTTTGCGGGGCACCGAGGAAGTTGGCAGGGAACAATACATAAATCGGAACACATGCGCTTCGGGCCGCTTGTTCAGCGGGGCGCTGCTCGGCTGGAGCGCGCTGTTCGCCGAGGCCCCTGCCGTGGCGCGGATGTCGATGCGGAGGAAGTCGTAATGACGAGCAGGCGAGTTGGTGGTCAGGTTCAACGTTTCCGGCTGGCGGGTCGCCGGGGAGCCCAGGGTCAAGGCGGGCGCAGCCGCGGGCGGGTGCCGCGGGCGGCGGCCCTGATCGGGCTGCTGGTCATGTCGGCGGCCGGGGCGTCGGGTGCCTCGGCCTGGCCGGCCCTGGCCGCTGGGGGTTCTGGAGTGTCGTCCCCCCAGGTCGGCACCGCTGGCCTAGGCGCTCTGGGCGTGCGGGTGGTCGAGCCCAGGCCCAGCGTCCCCGCGGGTGCCACGGCGGCTGGCGCGGTGCCTTCTTCGGCGCTGATCTCGGGCGACGTGGTGCTGCGGCCTCGTGACAACGCCGCGCTTAAGCGGTTCATCGCGGCGGTGACCGACCCTGGCTCGCCGTTGTTCCACCAGTACCTGCCGCCTGGCGCGTTCGCCGGCCGGTTCGGCCCGCCTGCCTCGGCGATCAGCGCCGCGGTCGCGTGGCTGAAGGCCAGCGGGCTGCGCGTCACCGGGGTGTCAAGGGATGGCCTGCTTGTTCATTTCAGCGGCGCTGCCGCGGTGGTCGGCCGCGCCTTTGGCACCCGGCTGGAAAGCTACCGGCTGAGCGACGGCTTTACCGGCCGGGCCGCGACCTCGGCCGTCCGGGTGCCCGCGCCGATCGCCGGGTCGGTCGCCGCCGTGCTCGGCCTGAACGACCTGGTTCGGCTGCAGCCGCTTGGGCTGGCGCGCGCGCCGGCCTCGGACCGCGGCAAGATCCGCCCGGCCACGATGGCGAGCTTCAGCCACCCGGCCGGCGCGCCGAGCCCGTGCAAGGCCGCGACGGCAGCCGCGACCCATTACGGCGGGCTGACCGACGACCAGATCGCGCGCGCGTACGGCGCGTTCGGGCTGTACGGCGCGGGCGATCTCGGGGCCGGCCAGCACATCGCGATTTACGAGCTTGAGCCGTTCGAGCGGTCGGATGTCAAGACGTTTGACACCTGCTATTTCGGCGCCGCGGCCGCGGCCAGGATGCTAAGCCGCCTGCACGTGATCCCGGTAGACGGCGGCCAGCCACCAGGCCCGGGCATCGGCGAGGCGATACTCGACGTGGAGGACGTCTCCGCGTTCGCCCCCGGCGCGACGATCGACGTGTACACCGGGCCGAGCCCTGGTTCGGACGGCAGCATCTACGACCCGATCGACGAGTACGCCGCGATGGTCGACTCGGACGTCGACCAGGTGATAACCACCAGCTACGGACTGTGCGAGCAGGCCGTCGAAGCCGGCCAGCCTGGGCTGCAGGTGGCGGAGAACCTCGTGTTCGAACAGGCCGCCGCGCAGGGGCAGACGGTATTCGGCGCGGCCGGCGACGACGGATCAGATGACTGCGACTTCGACTTGACGCCGACGCCGCTCCCCGGCCAGAACCCGGTGTCGGTCGACGACCCTGGCAGCCAGCCGTACGTCGTCTCGGTCGGCGGCACGACGATCGAGGACGCGGCCACCTCGCCACCGCTCGAGCACGTATGGAACGACGCCACCATCGGCTTCGCCGGCGGCGCGACCGGGGGCGGGATCTCGCAGTCGTGGACGATGCCTGCGTGGCAGCGGGCGGCGACGGTGCCGGGGATCGCACTGCCTGGCGGCGCGGCCTACGCGCACGCCAACCAGGTGGAGAAGGCATATGGCTACCCGAAAGGCTTCTGCCAGGCGACCGTGCCCGGCGCGGACTCATCGACCCCATGCCGGCTGGTGCCCGACGTGTCGGCCCAGGCTGATCCGCTCACCGGCGCGACCACGATCTACAGTGCGTCGCTGGGCGGCTGGCTGACCTACGGCGGCACGTCCTCGGCGACCCCGAGCTGGGCGGCCATGCTCGCGCTTGTCAACGCCTCATCGTCGTGCGCCGCGAACCCGGCCACGCGCGAAGGCGTCGGGTTCGCCAGCCCGCTGCTGTACGCGGTCGCCTCCGACCCTGGCGCTTACCATGCCGCGTTCAACGACATCACGGTCGGCAACAACGACATGTACGGCCTGGACGGTGGCCAGGTGTTCAACGCGACGAAGGGCTACGACCTGGCCTCCGGGCTCGGCTCCCCGCGCCTTACCGGGCCTGGCGGCAGCGCCGGGCTCGCCTACTACCTGTGCCACCTCGGCGCCTCGGCGGCCAGGCCCGTCGTCACCGGCATCAGCCCGGCCGAGGGAGGCGTCGCCGGCGGATACGACATCACGATCACCGGCACCGGGTTCGAGTCAGGCGGCGTGTCGCAGGTGGCCGACGTGCAGATCGGCGCCGCGCGGATCCCGGCCAGCCAGCTTGGCGTGACGGCGACGACGATCACGGCGACCGTGCCGCCCGCGAGCCAGGCCCGCCCGCCGCTGAGCCCGGCGCCGCAAGACGGCGCGGGGCCTGCCCAGGTGATCGTGGCGCTGAAGGACGATCAGTCCAGCCAGCCCAGGCCCGCGTCGGTGTACCAGTACGTGGACACCTCGGGCGGGAGCGCCATTCCCAGCGTCACCGGGGTGGCGCCGTATGGCGGGCTGGAGAGCAACCCGGGGCCGGTGACGATCCTGGGATCTGGCTTCACCGGGGCTACCTCGGTCACCTTCGGCGGCGTCAGCGCGGTGACCTACACGGTGGACAGCCCGTACCGGATCACCGCGACCCCGCCCGCGTACTCCGCGGGCACAACGTGCGCCCCGCTGCCTGCCACCGGCGTGTACGCGGGCGAGAACGCGGCCAACGACATCTGCCAGGTGCAGGTGCGGGTCGGCAATTCACACGGGACAAGCGCGACTGGGACGATACTCCCGCCCGACGAAGGCCCGGTCCTGCTCGGCCCGACCTATTTGCTGCAGGCCCCGCCCGGCTGCGGCTGCGAGATCATTCAGGCGCCAACCGAGTGGGACTACCTGCCGGCGCCGACGATCACCTCGGTCTCGACCTCGGGCGCGGCGAACCTGGCCAGTGAGAAGGGCGGCACGGTGATCACCGTGCACGGCACCGGGCTGAACCCGCTCACGATCAACTGGGCCAACTTCGGGCCGGCGTCACTGGAACTCTCGCAGGACATCAACTACGTGTTCATGACAGGGACCGAGCTCCAGATCGTCGTCCCGAGCGAGCCGCTGACGACAGGAAGGGCCAGTGTCCCGTTCAGCGTCAACACGCTGGCCGGGCAGTCGCGGTCGGTCGGCGTCACCTACGCGGGCATCCCGCGGGTCACCGGCGTGGTGAACACCCGCGACCAGACCACGCTGGACCGGACCTATGGCGCCCCGGACACCGGTGGCACCCCGATCAGGATCAGCGGAACGGGCCTGGCAGGCCAGCTCACCGTGATCAAGTTCAACGGGTCCGCGTCATCGCTGTCGGCAGGCATCCAGTACGCGTTCACCGTCCACGACGACGCCGTCGTGCGCACGCACACCGTGCAGCAGGATCCGGCCCTGGCCAACGTGCGGCTGTGCACGGTCTCCGGTTGCAGCAAGGCCGTCCGGGCCGGCCGGCTGTACCTCTACCCGCCAGGCAACCCGGACGTGACCACGGTGTCGCCGTCTTCCGGCCCGGTCGCCGGAGGGACGAAGGTGACCATCGACGGCGACAACCTGGGCTGCGCGCTTGGCGTGTTCTTCGGCACGGCCAGGGCCAGGTCGTTCGCCCAGCGCGCGACACAGCTCTATTGCGGCTCGACGATCACCCTGACCGCCACCTCGCCGCCGGGAACGGCCGGCGCGAAGGTGCCGGTCAGCATCGAGACGATCGAGAGCTACTTCGCCCACGCCGGCCACGGCACCAGCACAGCCAGCTTCACCTACAAGTAACCCAGGCGTTCAGCAGGCCCGGCGAAACGGCCGTGCCCGGACAGCAACGTGGTGTCCTTGCTGTTGCTTGAACAGCAGCAAGGACACCACGTTGTCGCCAGCGCTCAGGTGATCACGCCAGCATCGCGGCCTGATCAGAGCCCGACCTCGGCTAAGGCGGGCGGGTGCTGCCGCCCGGCGGGTCAGTCCGCCGCGATCACCTGCTCGGCCTGCGGGTTCTCGGCTGGTGGCCTGGTCCGCTCACCCCAGCTGGTCACGAGCGGTGCGAGCAGGCCGAGCAGGGCGAAGCAGGCGCCGAGCAGGACGAAACCTAGCCTGCCAAGGCTCAGGAACACGCCGATCAGGACGATGGGCGCGGCGGCCTGGCTTATCCCGTTGCCGACCCCGATCAGGCCCTGGTACTGCCCTTGGAGGTGCGCGGGGGCCAGGCCGAAGTCGAGCGCGAACAAGGCAGCGGTGTGCCAGAGCTCGCCGTAGGTGTGCAGCGCGACTGCGGCGACGAGCACGAGCAACGCGGCCCACGCCGGGATGCCGGTGGCCAGGCCGATCGCCGAGCAGCTGAACAGGAAGATCACCCCGGCCCGGCGCAGCGCGGTCCCACCCTGCCTGACCGTCTGCACGTTCTTCCCGATGCGGACCTGGAACAGCACGATGAGCAGGGTGTTAGTCCACACGAACAGGGTGATGCTCCACCGGGGCGCGTTGGTGTGGTACACGACCCAGAGCGGCACCATGAAGATCACCACGGAGAACTGCAGCCACATCGCGCCGGACAGCGCCGTATAGGCGACGAACGCCTTGTCCTTCAGCGCGGCCCAGGGGGAGCTGGTCTCGGCGCCGGGCAGCGGCTCGTACCTGGGCAGCCGGTTCAGCAGCGCGATGGCGACCAGGAAGGTCAGCGCGTTGATGAGGAACAGCGCGCGGTAGGCGTCCGGGGTGTTGATCTGCGCGGCGACGCCGGTGCCTGCCACGCCGAGCGCGATGCCAACGTTGATGACCACCTGGGAGGTGGAGCGGAACGCGGCGGCGGTCTCGTCGTCGCCGCCGACCCGGCGCAGCAACGCGCCGTCGGCGGCGAGCGAGGCGTTCAGCGCGGTGACCTCGACGATGGCGACGATCAGGAAGGTGACGAAGCTGTTGACGAACGCGTATCCGATCGACGCGGCGCATTGCACCAGCATCGACAGGCGCAGCATCTCGCGCGGCCCGCGGCGGTCGGCGAGGTGGCCGGCCGGGACGTTCGCGAGCAGGCCGACCAGCCCGGCGATGGTCAGCACCAGGGCGGTCTTGGTCGGCGCCAGGTGGAGCGCCCTGGTGCCGTACAGCGTCATGGCGGTCATGAGCAGCCCGAACCCGAAGATGTTGACCAGCGTCGCCAGCAGGTACACCCGCTGCGGGCCGGACTCGGGAATCAGGGAGGTCAGCGCGCTCTTGGGGTTCAGTCTGGGCATTTCCCGATCACCGGCTAAGGCATTGACATATGACCATCTTTATCCTGTCTAGTGGCTAAAGGGCGAGCGGGCAAAAAAACAATCCGGCGCGCCGGCCAGGCCACGTGCATGGGCCCGGCCGGCGCGCCGGTGGTGGTCAGCGCACCGTCCGGGCGAATTTCCTGACGTCGCCGACGAACAGCTCGGGCTGCTCGAAGGCACCGAAGTGGCCGCCCTTGTCGAGTTCTGTCCAGTGGGTCAGCGTGGGCATGATCATCTCCGCCCACCGGCGGATCGGCTTCACCGCGTCCTTGGGGAAGACCGCGACGCCCAGCGGCATCGTCAGCGGCCACGGCCCGGCCCAGGTCTTGCCGAAGTCGGCGTCGAGGTGCTCGGACTCGTAGTAAAGCTGAGCGCTTGACCCGGCGGTGGCGGTCAGCCAGTAGAGCGAGACGTTGGTCAGCAAGTGGTCGCGGTTGATCGCGTCTTCCGGCGCGTCCTTGGAGTCCGTCCACTCCTTGAACTTCTCGATGATCCAGGCGAGCTGGCCGACCGGGGAGTCGGTCAGGCCGTAGGAGAGCGTCTGCGGGCGGGTGCACTGGATCTTTATCCAGCCCATGCCGTCCTGTGCGAAGTACGCGCCGAACTGGAGCTTGTCCAGGTCGTCAGGGGTCATCTCGGCCACGAGCGCGGCCATCGCCGCCGGGTCGGGCGGCGGCAGCGTCACGCAGAAGTTGACGTGCACGCCGGCCACGTGCTCCGGGTCGGCCAGGCCGAGCCGCAGCGAGATCGCGTAGCCCCAGTCGCCGCCCTGCGCCAGGTAGCGGTCGTACCCGAGCTGGCGCATCAGTTCCTTCCAGGCACCAGCGACCCGCTCGGTGTCCCAGCCGAGCTGGCCGGTCGGGCCGGAGAAGCCGTAACCGGGAATGGATGGCACGACCACATGGAACGCGTCGGCGGGGTCGCCGCCGTGCGCGGCCGGGTCGGTCAGCGGCCCGATCACGTCGAGGAACTCGACGAAGGACCCCGGCCAGCCGTGGGTGAGGATCAGCGGCATCGCGTTCGGCTCAGGGGAGCGGACATGCAGGAAGTGCACCTGCGCGCCGTCGATCTCGGTGATGAACTGAGGGAACTTGTTCATGTAACGCTCGGCGGCGCGCCAGTCGTAGCTCGTACGCCAGTACTCGGCGAGGTCCTTGACGTAAGCAAGCGGCGCACCGCGGCTCCAGCCGACGCCGGGCATCTCGTCCGGCCACCGGGTGGCCGCGAGCCTTTGCTTCAGGTCATCGAGCTGCGACTGCGGAATGTCGATCTTGAATGGACGCATCGAGCAACCTTCTCTCCTAGTCTCAGGCCGTGGCGGGTGGGGTGGGGGGTGGCACGCTCTCCGGGTGCTCAATGAACACGCGCTGAACCTGCGCGAGCCTGACCGGGCTCAGCAGCGACGCGGGCTCCGCGACCATCGCGGCGACCCGTAGGAACGCGTCAGTCAGGCTCTTGTCATGCACCGCTGCGTGCTGCAGCTTGTTGACGAAGGAGTTGATCATGAGAACCTGCGGCGGCCGGGGGCCCTCGACGCCCGCATAGCCGAGGTCGGCGGTGGCGGAGAACTCCCACGGGGAGGCGATCTGGCCGGCTATCTCGCCGAAGAACTCGACCGGGTTCAGCGCCTGGCCTTGCAGGTGCTTGCGCAGCGTCAGCGTCTGCAGCCCGGCGACGGTCATGCCCTGGGCGTAGATCGGGTTGAAGCTGCACACGGCGTCGCCCATCACGAGCAGGCCGTCAGGGAAGCTAGTGAGCTGGTCGTAGCGGCGCCAGACGCTGGCGGGGAACTTGAATCGCACCGGCTCGTCGACCGGCTCCGCGTCGTGGACGTAGTCGTAGAAGACCGGGAGCGGCAGCGACTTGGTGTAGGCGAGGAACCCCTCGGGGTCCGTTGGCGGGTGATCCCCGAGTATCCCGGTGAGCGACAGCTCGGCGATCTCGCGGCCGGGCAGCGGGTAGAAGAACGCGCCGCGCGGATGCGCTGGCGTCGCGGCCTCGACGATCAGGATGTCCGAGCCGAACGGATCGCGCTTCAGCCGGTAGTGCCGCGAGGTGTAGGCCAGGTCGATCTTCACCTTGTCCTCGGCCGGCACCTCGTAGCCGAGCTCGCGCAGCCAGACCGGCATCCGCGAGCCGCGGCCGGTGATGTCGAGCACCAGGTCGGCGGCCAGCACCTCGGGCTTGCTGCCCTGCTCGCGGCGCTGGATCCGCGCCCCGACGACCCGCTTGTTGTCCGCAGTCGTCTCCAGGCCCACGATGTCGTGCCGCTCGAGGAAGCGCACGTTCGGTATGGCCTGGACGTGCTGGCGTACGTGCTTCTCGAGCATCGGGCGGCCGGTCGGCAGGTTCGTCAGGCCCGAGTTGGACCGCGCCAGCGGCTGGCCGTTGAAGTGCCACTGGACCGACCCGTTGAAGTCGCCGAGCAGCACCCCGTCATCGGCTATTCCCTGGGTGAGCCCGGGGAACAGCGACTCGTAGATATCGTGGCCCCTGGAGACCAGGCCGTGCGCGTGGCGGCCGTGCGGCACGCCGGTGCGGGGGCCGGCCACGCCGATCAGGTCGTCGCGGTCCACGATGACGACGTCGGCGTACTTCTCGGAGAGGACACGGGCGGCCAGCAGGCCGGCCATGCCGCCGCCGAGCACCACCGCCCGGTCTACAGATTGGTCATGCATATGCGGTTCCCTCCTCGTTCATTGCTGAGCACCGTGTGTCCCCCCGCTGTGCCTGGCCATCAGCGGGCGCCGTGCAGGTGCACAGGAAGCTCGCTGCGGCCGTTCATGATGAGCGTGTGCTGGGGGCCGACCTGCGCTGCCGGGACGGCGAGGGTCATGTCGGGGAAGCGCGCGAACAGCGCGGGCAGTGCCACCTCGGCCTCAAGCAGGGCGAGCGCCGTGCCGATGCAGTGGTACATCCCGTATCCGAACGCGAGGTGATCCTTGTTGGCCCGCGCTGCGTCGAAGCGATCTGCGGTGGCGCCGTGGATGGCCGGGTCGCGCCCCATCGCGCCGAAGTTCATCAGGACCGGCTCGCCGGCCGGGATCGTCACGCCGTTGATCTCGATGTCTTCGATGCCGAACCTGAACGGCATCTGCACGACCGGAGCCTCCGCTCGCAGCGTCTCCTCGATCACGTCGCGCCAGGACACCCGGCCGGTCTTGACCAGCTCGTACTGATCGGGAAGGGTCAGCAGGGCGAACGCGGCGTTCGTCACCAGGTTCACGACCGTCTCCGTGCCGGTGCCGAGCAGGAGCAGCAGCATGCCCACGACCTCTTGCTCGGTCAGCCCGGACCCGTCATCCTCCTGCGCCGCGAGCAAGCCGCTTGCCATGTCGTCGCCGGGCTCCTGGCGCTTGGCCTGGACGAGCCCGGCCATCTCGCCGAACACCGCCCCGACAGCGGCGCCGATCTCCTCCTCAGACAGTGACGAGTCGACCTGAGCCATGCCGCCGCGCAGGATCGTGCCCCTGGCCTGTGCGGGGACGCCGATGAGGTCGCACATCACCTCGTTGACCATCGGGTAGGAGTACTTCGCCTTCAGGTCCACCACATCCCCGGGCGCGGCCTGCGCAAGGCCATCCAGGATGCCGGTGACCGTCTTCTCGATCTGTGGCCGCAAGGCCTCGACCCGACGCGGCGTGAATGCCTTGCCTACCAGCCGGCGCAGCCGGTCGTGGGCTTCGCCGTACGCCGTGTTCATGGCTTCCATGCGCGCCCAGACGATCAACGGGAACGTGGGGTCGATCTCGCCGTTCTTGAAGGCGGTCCAGTGCTGGCGCGCGTCCTTGGAGAATCGCTGGTCGCCAAGTCCTTGCCTGCCCTCGCGGTAGCCGGTGATCGACCAGGCGCGCACGCCCATGGGCAGTTCCACCTGGGCAACAGGGCCGTGGGCGCGGATCGCCTCGCCCTCGCCGTGGACGTCGGTGCCGGTCATGTCGATGCGAACAGGGCTGACATTTTCCATGGCCAGGTCCTAGGTGTCGTGTCGGGCAAATCCGGCGGCGCCCGGTGGGCACGGCCTTTCCTCCCGGCTATCGCCGGTCCTGCATTCCCGACGGTGACACTCGGCCCCAGGCGGCGCATCTCGCTGATTGCGCGTCACAAATGCCAGCCGCAACGGGGGAGATGCGGCTGATGACGAATCACTGTCATCGTCGCCATATACCTACGCGGTGCGGGTTGGATCGGGTCCGCGCAGCTTGGGCTGCGCGGCGGCTGTCATGAATAGGCGGATCGGGGCAACATGATGGATTCCAATTCCGTTCAGGAACGCTTCGCCCAGGTGGTGGCGCTGGCGCCGGGCGCTATCGCGGTGTCATCGCCCGCCGAGGCCGTGACCTACGCCGAGCTGGACGAGCGGGCCAACCGGATTGCCGGCCGGCTGCTCGGCCTGGGCGTCGGGCCGGAAGACCCGGTCATGGTGCTGCAGGAGCGGACCGTCGAGATGGTCGCCTCGATCCTGGGAATCGTGAAGGCCGGCGCCCTGTACCTGCCGCTGCACAGTGCGTATCCGCTCCAGCGCTTGCAGTGGATCGCGGACAGCGTGGGCAAGCCGGTGCTGCTCGCGGACGCGATCATGCGCGAGCAGGGCCTGCCCGACGTGCCGCGGGTGGTGTTCGTCGACTCCGACTCCGAGCTGCGCTCGCTGCCCGGCACCGACCCGGACGTGCGGACCGGGCTCGACCACCTGGTGCACGTGCTCTACACCTCGGGCTCGACTGGCGAGCCGAACGGCGTGGCCGTCACCCACCGCGGCGTGCTGGGGCTGGCGCTGGACTCGTGCTGGGACGGCGGCGGCCAGGAGCGGATCTTGATGCTGGCGCCTTACGCGTTCGGCGTGTCGACCTACGAGCTGTGGGTGCCGCTGCTGCGCGGCGGCCACCTGGTCCTCGCGCCGCCGGGCCGCCTGGACGTCGGCACGTTGCGGCGGCTGATCACCGAGCACCAGATCTCCGCCGTGCACGTGACGGCCGGACTGTTCCGCGTGGTGGCCGACGAGGCGCCGGATTGCTTCGCGGGCGTGCGCGAGGTGCTGACCGGCGGGGACGTGATCTCGGCCAAGGCGGTGCAGCAGGTGCTCGAGGCGTGCCCTGACACGGTGGTGCGCGCGACCTACGGCGCGACCGAGATGTCGTCGTTCATCACCAACTCGCCGATGCGGGCGCCCTACTCGATGGGCCTGACCGTGCCGGTCGGCCGCGGCATGGACAACACCCGCTTGCACGTGCTAGACGATCAGCTCAGGCCGTTGCCCACCGGCGAGGTCGGCGACCTGTACGTGGACGGGCCGCGGCTGGCGCGCGGCTACTACCGGCGCCCGCGCGTCACTGCCGAGCGATTCGTCGCCAACCCGTTCGCCGCGGGCGGCCAGCGCATGTACTGGACCGGCGATCAGGTCCGGATGCGGCAGGACGGCCTGATCGAGTTCGTCGGGCGGTCAGGTGACCAGGTCAAGATCCGCGGCTACCGGGTCGAGCTCGCCGAGGTCGAGAGCGTGCTCGCGAGATATCAGGGGCTGGCGCACGCGGTCGTGGTCGCGCGCGAGGTCGATGACGGCGAGAAGCGCCTGATCGCTTACGTCGTCGCCGAGGCGGGCCAGGTCGACGTGGACGCGCTGCGAGCGCACGCGACCGAGTTGCTGCCCGAGTACATGGTGCCGTCGGCGTTCGTCACGCTCGACTCGCTGCCGCTGACCCCGAACGGGAAGGTGGATCGCAAGGCGCTGCCCGAGCCCGTCGTGGAGGGCTCGTCGGCCTACCGGGCACCGCAGACCCCGCGGCAGGAGGTCCTGTGCTCGCTGTTCGCCGAGGTGCTCGGGGTGCCCAGGGTCGGGATCGACGACAGCTTCTTCGACCTGCACGGAGAGTCGCTGATGGCGATGCGGCTGATCAGCTCGATCCAGGCGTCGCTCGGAGTCGAGCTGCTGATCTCTGACATCTTCGACGCCCCGACCGTCGCCGAGCTTGACCAGCAGGTCTCCAAGGCCATGCAGCAGTCCCAGGCCTCCGGCCAGGAGACAAGGTGAGATGACAGACAACCTGTCGCTGAACCAGGAGTTCTTGTGCTCCCTGGACCATGGGGAGACCGCCGGAGCGTTCAGCCAGTGGTACACGATCACCTACGGGCTGCGGCTGCACGGCAACCTCGACGTCGGCGCGCTGTCGGCCGCCCTCGACGACGTCGTGGCCAGGCACCAGATGCTCCGCACCAGCCTGCGCAAGGACGACAACAACGGGTGGCACCAGCAGCTGCACCAGCCGGGCCCGGTGAGCCTGGAGGTGCGCCGCCTCGCCCCGGCAGGCCCCGCCGCCCCGGTGGCCTCGGCAGGCACGGCGGACTTCGACCGCATGGCGTACGACCTGCTCGATGATGTCGAGGCCGAGCCGTTCAGCCACCACGAGGTGCCGCTGCTGCGGGCCGTGCTCGGCAGGCTCGGCGCGAACGACCACGTGCTCGCGCTGAACACGCACCACGTGGCGTCCGACGCCTGGTCCATGCAGGTGATCATCCGCGACCTGGCCGCCTGCTACGCCGCCCGGGCCAGCGGGCGCCGGCCCGACCTCCCCGCCGCCGTGCAGTACCGCGAGTTCGCCGCGTGGCAGCGGGCCAGCGAGGAATCCTGGTCCGGCGTCGCGAGCGGGCACTGGCGTGAGCGCCTGCAGGGCGCTCGCGTGCACGCGATCGCGGCCGACCGGGTGCCACCAGTTGGCGCCGCGGACCCGTACTCGGTGCACAGGTTCGTCATCGGCAAGGAGCTGACCGAGGCGGCGGCCCGGCTAGCCAGATCGACCCGCAGCTCGCTGTTCGTCGTGCTGCTCGCGGCCTATAACGTGCTCGCCAGCCTGCTGACCGGGGAATCCGATCTGGTCGTGCCGACATTCACGGCAGGGCGCAACGAGCCGCGCTTCGCCGGCGTGGTGGGACCGCTGTACAACTTCCTGCCGATCAGGACGGACCTGGCGGGGTGCGGCAGCTTCGCTGACGTCATCGCGCGGACCAGGGCCAGCTGCCTGCTCGCATACGCGAACGACATACCGTTCCCGCTGATCGGCGCGCAAGCCGCCGAGCTGATGGAGCCGTGCGGCGACGAGCACCTGGCGGTCTGCGCGTTCGAGATGCTCCCGCCGCCCGAGCTGGCCGGCATCGAGCGGGCCGGGGACATCTGGTACTCAGAGCTCCGCGGCAGGCGCACGTCCAGGCCCGTCGGGGCGAGCACGCCCAAGGGCATCTTGTGGGCGCTTGACCACCTCAGGTCGGGAGA